>JAEZRL010000330.1 GCA_023440945.1 Bacteroidota bacterium | reverse complement strand
GATCGTCCGTGGCAGAAAACTGATGAAGCTTTGGCTGAACTAATGTCCACCTACTTTGCAAATTTTGTAAAGAAAGGAGATCCAAATGGAGAAGGATTGCCTGACTGGCCGCGGTATAACACATCTTCAAAAGAAATAATGATGTTTGATGTGAAATCAAAGGTTGCATTTCTTCCTGATGCAGACGCCTTAGATTTTTTATATAAGAAGATGTTGAAGAAATAAGTCTTTCTATCAAAAAATATTCTTTTTTAAAACAAAATCCCCGGCGCAATAACCGGGGATCAACAACTAAAACCACTATTAATACAGAAAAATCAATCCGGTTTTTTACCGTCTAAAAAAGTATTGAGAGAAGAAATATTTGTTTCATTTTTTTCATCTTTATTCACCGTATATTTGCTGTAAAAATTCTCAACAGAAGTAAGTGTATTACCAAACAATTCCATGTTTCTTCTAACATAAGCAGGAACGGAATCAAATTCATGATTTGCATCCTGTGTATTCATGTTAAAAGAAAGATTGCGAAGCTTTGCAATACGTTCTGCAGCACGTCGTTTTTGATCTTCTTCTTCATCAGAAAGATCGAAACTGCCAACAGGCATTTGTTTGCCGATTGGTTGAGCCGGTTGTGACTGATCTTCTTTTATCACCAACTCAAATTGAACATCTTCCTCATTGTCTGGTTTTACAACAAGCTTGGGCTGCTGCTCCTCCTCTTTCTTCTGCTGTACAGGCTGCTGCATTTGTACAGGTTGTGCTTGCGGTGCAGGAGTTACAATATTGGATGGCGGAGGTGTTTGAGCCTTTGGCTGTTGTACAACTATATTTGGTTTTGATTGTGTTGGCTCAGCATAAATGTTTGAAGGCTTATTAAGGAATCCTCCCACTGTTACTTTAGGCTGCGCATCAACGGGTTTTTCAAAATATTGGAAAGGAGATTGTTCATTTAGCATTTCTTCTTTCTTTGGCTGCTCCGGTTGTTTTGGTTCTGTTATTTCCGGCGCTAATTCAAAATGCAAAATCATTTTATCTTCTTCAACAGGCATCGGTGTTTCCGGAACTTTCGCTTCTTCATATACTGGTTTTGCTGAGGATGAAGGTTGTTCATTTTGCTCAACAAGTTTTGGAGCAAACGGATCTTTATCTTCAAAAGGTAAAGGCTGCTGATTATACATTTTCTTTTCTTCACCTTCAACACCCAGTGTCATCACGATCTTTTCTTCTTTCACTTCCTGTTTCTGAACAACAGGTTCATGTTTGGTGAAAGGATCTTTGTGTTCAAAACCCGTTGCGATCAAAGTAATACCTATCTTATTGTCAAGCGAATTATCATAACCCATACCAACGATCACATCTGTATATTCACCTGCCTGGATGCGAAGATGGCTGTTAATTATTTCAAGTTCATCCATCGTACATTCATTATCACCTTCTGCACTATTGATATTGATAAGAATCCATTTTGCTCCGCGGATATCATTATCATTCAATAGCGGAGAATTCAATGCTTCTTCAATCGCACGTTGTGCACGGTCTTCACCTTCAACAGAAGCGCTGCCAAGAATAGCAACACCACCGTTTTTCATTACAGTGCAAACATCCGCAAAGTCAACAATGATGTGGCCGCGACTATTTATGATATCAGTGATACACTTTGCTGCAGTTGCCAGCACATTATCTGCTTTGCCAAATGCATCTTTCATTTTTAGGTTGCCGTACTGAACACGCAATTTGTCGTTGCTAATAACAAGCAATGTGTCAACAAAGGGCTCTAATTGTTTGATACCATACTCTGCTTGCTGCTGGCGACGCGGACCTTCAAAACTGAATGGTGTTGTAACAATGGCAACGGTTAATATGCCTAATTCACGACAAATTTTTGCGATGATTGGTGCTCCGCCAGTTCCTGTTCCGCCACCCATTCCCGCACATATAAACGCCATCTTCGTATTTACTTCCAAAATGCGTTTTATCTCTTCTAATGATTCCTCAGTGGCCTGTTTACCCACTTCGGGATTTGCACCGGCACCTAAACCTTGTGTAAGATGAGGACCTAATTGAATTTTGTTCGGCACACGACTTTGCTCCAAAGCTTTGGCATCTGTATTACAGATGATAAAGTCCACGCCTTCAATATTCTCGTTAAACATGTAATTCACAGCGTTGCTTCCTCCGCCGCCAACACCTAAGACTTTGATGATGGATGATTTCTGCTTAGGCAGATCAAAGTGTATCATATCTCTCGTATTTAATGTGGTTAGTAAGTTGTAAGTAATAAGTTGTACGTAGTACGTTATTAATGATAAGTTCTGCAATGTTTTCGCCATCACGTATAACTTATCACGTATAACAAAAAACTATTTCATCTCCATATCTCCTTCTTCTTTGAACAAATCAATAATGCCATCTTTGAATTTATCCCAGAAGCTGTTCAATCCTTTACGTTTTTTCACATCAACAGTTTCTGCAGTTGCAACTTCCTGCGCTAACGTTTCAGTTACCTGCTCCCGTTTCAAACTTTCAGGAACATGAATTGAATGAACAAGATGCTGATCAAATTCCTTCCGCTTATATTCATAATCACTGTAACCTTTCAATATCAAACCAATACAGGTTGAATACATAGGCTTCTTCAATTCATCAATATGATTTGCCGCAAGGTGTTCGTTTGGATAACCGATCCTTGCATTTAACCCTGTAACATATTCTGTTAACTGTATCAAATGTTTTAACTGAGAGCCACCACCGGTTAAAATAACTCCTCCATTTAACATACGGTTATCAAGACCAACCTGTTTTAAATGATAGGTAACAAAATCCAAAATCTCGCTCATTCTTGCCTGTATAATATTTGCCAGATTTCTTACGCTAATTTCTTTTGCAGGCATTCCTTTTAATCCAGGTATGGTGATATATGCATTTGCTTTTGCTTCATCTGCCAATGCACTTCCAAACTGCACTTTCATTGCTTCAGCCTGGCCTTTCAACACACCTAATCCCATCCTTATATCATTGGTAATATTCTCTCCGCCAAAAGGAATAACTGCAGTGTGTTTTAATATTCCGTCATAAAACACAGCAAGATCACTTGTACCACCACCAATATCAAGAATCGCAACACCGGCTTCCATATCTACTTCACTCATTACTGCAGCAGAAGATGCAAGTGGCTGCAATACGAGATCCTTTGTTTTTAAACGACTTCTTTCAACAGCACGATTAATATTTCTTATCGCATTTCTATCGCCGGTAATAATGTGGAAGTTTGCACCAACTTTCACGCCATTATAGCCAACAGGATCTTTAATGTTTTGAAAATTATCCACATGAAAATCCTGCGGAATTACATCGATAATTTGATCTCCTGCCGGAATAAAAGTTTTGCGCTGATTTTCTATCAATTGGTCAATTTCTCTGCGCTGAATTTCAATCTCAGAATCCTGTCGCACCATATCACCACGTGTTTGCAGACTTTTTATATGATGACCTGCAACACCCACATACACTTCATTAATTTCAAGATCAGGATTGCTTTCATAACAATTAGTCAAAGCCTGTTGTATTGCTTTGATTGTTTGATCAATATTTAAGACCTGGCCATGCTGCACGCCGTTGCTGTTGGCACGACCAAAGCCAAGTATCTCCAGTTTTCCATACTCATTTTTTCGTCCGGCAATGGCTGCAATTTTTGTTGTACCAATGTCCAAACCAACAATGATGGGTGCGTCGTTCGGATTCATAATATGTATGTTTTAGTTGTTTATCATCAATCGTGAATATGTTACGTAAACCTTCACTTTTTATTATTTCTTTTTCATTTACCCAACTCCTGTTCTTGATGGCATCGACTGTTGTGTCACTCACTTCAGCGTTCTGAACATTATTTAACAAGAATGAGAATAGTGAATAATATTCTTCAACTTCTATCTCCTATCTTCTATCTTCCAACTGTATTATTAAACTCAATAGCTTTTAAAGAGTCTTTCAAAGGCAACGTTGCCCCTCTTCTTGTTGCTACTACTTGTCCATCAAATTGCACATCAATCTTTTCATATTTTTCAAAACCTGTTTTTGCCCAAACCTGTTTATAAAAACTAAAGAGCCTGTCAAACTTCGATTGCAGACTATCTGCATTACCTAATACGATCACCTGGTTACCTATAACAGGAATCATTTCAAATGTTCGTTGCGGTGTTATATCAATCTGTGATACCTGCGCCGTCCAGAATGAATCTTCATTAATAAACTGTGCAATTTTTTTTATATCGTCCAGCAACAAACTATCAGGTGATGATAATTTTTTACTATCCGATCTGAATGAAGTAAACACCGGCACTCTTGCAGAAAGATCGCTGCTCAAAGGCAATTGCATTCCGCTGCTATCTATATAAAACGATTTTCCACTTAAGCTAAAAATCCTTGCGATCGGTTCTCTTTCTGCGATCTTTACATTCAATATTTGATTATTATCAAAGAACAGTTCTGCATTTTTTATCCAGGCATTTTTTTCCAGTATCTTTTCAATTGATTGCAGACTTATTGTAGAAACTTCCGTTCCTTTTACAGCGCCATTTTTTTTCAAAACATCCATTACTTCTTTCTCATCCACAAACACATGATCGTTATCACCTTCTATCTCTATTTTTATTTCAGAACAAGCTTTGTGGCTTTTCTTATCTGCAGCAGCTACCAGCAACACAAGTGTTGCAATACCTAACAAACTCCATATTGTTGCTATCAATCTTTTTCGCCACATTTTATGCTTGCAATAAAATTTCTTTTACAGGTTCAACCAATGCATCAATATCACCTGCACCACTCATTACCAACAACGACGGTTTTTTTTCTTGCATATAAGCTTTAATCTCTTCTTTCGTCATTATTTTTTTATCCTTCAACTTCATTTGATCAAATATCAATCTGCTTGTTACACCTTCAATCGGTAATTCTCTTGCAGGATATATTGGCAACAGAATTACTTCATCTGCCAGGTCTAAACTTTCTGCGAACTCTTTGGCCAAATCCTTAGTTCTGCTATATAAATGAGGCTGAAATACTATTGTACATTTCCTGTTACCATACAAACTTCTTACGCCATTAATCAATGCTTTTAATTCTTCCGGATGATGTGCATAATCATCAATTAATACCTGCATGTCATTTTTGATAATGTATTCAAACCTTCTCTTAACACCTTTAAAATTGGCTACAGCGGCTTTTATTTTATCATCCTCAATCTTCAAATATCTTGCAACGGTAATGGCTGCAACACTATTTTCAATATTATGTAATCCACCCATGTGCAAAACAATATCCTGCAATTGCCAATCTTTGTGTATAATGTCGTAACGGTAAGAACCATTCTCTACTTTTATGTTTGCTGCATGAGCATCTGCTTTTTCTTTATTGAAGCTGTAAGTGTAATGAGTATCTGCATTTAATTCATCGTTCCTGTGCAAACCATATTTGCTGATCAAACAACCACCTTTCTTGATCTTTTTTGAAAATTGAATGAAAGCATTTTCTACTTCTTCGCCTGTTCCATAAATATCAAGATGATCAGGATCCATTGCCGTTATTACAGCAACATCAGGAACAAGTTTTAAGAACGAACGATCATATTCATCTGCTTCAACTACTACAACATTTCTTTCGCTGCTCCAGAAATTCGTGTGATAGTTTGCAGAGATGCCACCAAGAAAGGCATTGCAACCATAACCTGTATCGCGAAGAATATGCGCAATCATTGTTGTGATGGTTGTTTTACCGTGTGTACCACCGACACATATATTGAATGAATTCTCCGTGATCAATTGCAACACATCGCTGCGTTTGATTACTCTATAATTATGTTTTCGATAATAAACTAATTCCGCATGATCAACAGGTACTGCAGGTGTGTAAACAACAAGCTGAGCATATTTTGGAATGAGATCAACATTTTCTTCATAATGGATATCAATTCCGGATGCTTCAAGTTCTTTTGTCAGTGGCGTTCTTGTTCTGTCGTATCCACTAACAGTTGCACCAAGGCTTTTATAATAACGGGCAAGAGCACTCATGCCAATCCCACCAATACCGATGAAATAAATAACCGCAATCATGCCCCCATCCCTTGAAGGGAAGCTTTTACCCTTATCCCCCAAAGGTGTGTATTGAAACAAGTTTATATTTCTAAAAGTGTTCATCATTTCTGTTCGTTTTTTATTCCCCTTTAGGGGTTAGGGGTATAACTTTTAAAATTTCTTCTGCCACTTTTATATCTGCATCAACCACTGCAAGTTTTGCGATGTTTTCTTGCAACATTTTCTGCTTTGCCTCATCAAAAACAAGATTCGTAACAGTTGAAAAAAGCTTTGCCTGCACTTCGTTGTCTTTAACCATTAATGCTGCGTTTTTATCCACGAGATGCTTTGCATTTACCGTTTGATGATCTTCCGCCGCCAGTGGGTAAGGAACAAACACCACAGCTTTTTTCGCAACACATAATTCTGCAACACTCATCGCTCCTGATCTTGACACCACTACATCTGCTGCTGCATAAGCTTTATCCATATCTTGTATAAAATCATTCACCCAAACATTTCTTTTTCCCTTGCCTTTGGCAATATATCTCGCTGCAGTTGTTTTTCCTGTTTGCCATATCAACTGAATGTTCAATTGGTTGAACTGCCCAATGTTATTCGCTATTACTTCATTAATGCTTCTTGCCCCTAAACTTCCACCAATGGCAAGCACTGTTTTCTTATGTTCATTCAATCCAAAAAAATGGCGCGCCTCACTTTTTGAAATGGTTGATTGCGCAATGGCTTTACGAACAGGATTTCCTGTTATTACAATTTTATCTGACGGAAAAAATTTCTCCATGCCATCATTTGCAACAAAAATTTTGTTTGCTTTTTTGCCTAATAAAATATTGCTCTTTCCTGCAAACGAATTTGCTTCGTGGATAAAAGTGGGAATGCCTCTTGCCTGTGCCGAACGCAAGACAGGATAAGTTGAATAACCACCAACACCAATTACTGCGTCAGGCTGGAACGATCTTAAAATTTTTCTCACCTGGAAAAAACTTCTGATCAATTTAAAAGGCAGAAAAACATTTTTAAATAAAGAACTTCTGTCGAAACCAGTAATATCAATTCCTTTTATGTTATAGCCTGCCTGCGGCACTCTTTCCATTTCCATTTTTCCTTTCGCACCCACAAATAAAAACTCTGTATCTGGTCTCAGTTGTTTTATAGCATTTGCGATAGCAATTGCAGGAAAAATATGACCACCGGTTCCACCTCCCGCCATAATAATGCAAAGGCCCTTAGTCATGCTCCCATCTCCTAAAGGGGAGTATTGAAACCTGTTTATATTATTAACTGTTACCATTAATTCATTCTTCCTTTTTTGTTTGTCAGCTTCACATCTACGCATCTTTCGTTGTGTCACTCACTTCATCGTTCTAAGCATTTATCAACTTTTTTGCGCTTCGGGTTTCGTGTTTTTGTATTGCATTGTTCAATAAAGAACAAAGCGTACAAGAGTGCGACAACGGAAGCCTCACAATAATTCTTCAGTTTGGCTCATACATTTCGCCTTTTTTATTAACCGCTTTCACTTTATAATCATCATCCTCCTCATCTGCCTTTATAGGTTCTGGGCCTCCTTCCATTTGTTCCAGATTTCTTGCCACACTTAAAATAATTCCGATGGATGCACAAGTGATTAAAAAGGAGCTTCCGCCCATGCTCACCAACGGAAGCGTTACACCTGTAACAGGTACAAGATTTACATTCACTGCCATATTTGCAACGGCTTGAATGACCATCGTAAAACTTAATGCCAACGCCAAAAAAGCACCAAATGCATAAGGACATCTTCGAAAAATTCTTATGCACCGGAACAAAAAAATGAGATAAATAAAAATGATAAATGCACCACCTAACAGTCCGTATTCTTCTATTATAATTGAATAAATAAAATCGTTATAAGCCTGTGGCAAAAAGTTTCTTTGCCGGCTATTTCCCGGGCCTAAACCAAACAACACACCACCATTCGCTATAGCAATATTTGCCTGCTGTACCTGGTAAGGCACTTCCTGATCTTTTGCATAAATAAAATCCTGCACACGGCTCACCCACGTACCAAACCGGCCAAACGAATTGAGATTTTCAGATACACTTGATTTTGCATTCACCTTCACGCCATCTTTTGTTTTACCCGTATAAGTTGTAACAGCAATTGCTACAATTAGTAAAACAGGTATCAGAGCGATACCACCCACGAGTATAATATGTTTAATACTTACACGCCCTATAAACAATAATAACATTGCTGTTGCACCTGTAAGCAAAGCATTGGAAAGATTTGCAGGCATAATCAACGCACAGGTTATGGCAACCGGAATAATAAGGGGAAGGAATCCTTTCTTAAAATCCTTTATCACTTCCTGTTTGCGACTTAACTGCCGCGATAAATACATGAACAAAGCAAGCTTTGCAAAATCACTTGTTTGAAACGTTAGGTTGATGACGGGTAACTTTATCCAGCGGCTTCCATCATTTATTTCAGCGCCAAAAAATAGTGTATATATTAATAGCGGAACGGAGATAAGATATAATATCAGCGCCGTTCTTGAATACAAAGTATAATTGATGCGATGGAGAAAATAAATAAGCACAATACCTAGTACAATAAATGAAAACTGCTTGAAAAGATAGACTTCCGTATTGCCTTTGTTCATCTTATAAGCCAATGAACCTGTCGCACTGTAAACTACAAGCAAAGAAGTAATGGCAAGCAGCAACACGCAGCTCCAGATGAATTTATCACCTTTGGCTCTGTGCCGCAAATCAGTAAATGATCTGTCCGACAACAAACCAAAACCTCTTTCTTCTATGTTTACAAATTCACTCATTATTTATTGTTGCACGTTTTACGTTGTGATTAATCATTCACATTTCAACTCACTATTCACCCATTTCACAAATCTTTCACTGCTTGTTTAAATTGTTTGCCTCTGTCTTCATAATTTTTAAAAAGATCAAAGCTTGCACAAGCAGGACTTAACAACACTACATCGCCTTTTGCCGCGAGATGAAATGATTCATCCACCGCTTCTTTTGCACTGTGCGTGTCAATAATTATTTCCACTTTATCCTTAAACGCTTCGTGTATCTTTTCATTATCAAGACCCATACAAACTATTGCTTTCACCTTCTCTTTTACAAGATCTTCTATCAATGAGTAATCATTGCCTTTATCAATACCACCGAGGATAAGAATAACAGGTTTGTTCATACTTTCCAACGCATACCAGGTGCTGTTCACATTTGTAGCTTTGCTATCATTAATAAACTCTACGCCACGCACTGTTGCTACAGGCTCCATACGATGCTCAAGACTTTCAAATGTTTTCACAGCTTCACGGATCTTTTCTTTACGAATGCCCATCGTTGCTGCTGCAATTCCTGCTGCCATTGTGTTGTACTGATTGTGTTTTCCTTTCAATGCAAAATCATAAATGTTCATGCTTACGCGTTCTTCCTGTACTTTCAGCATCATCTGGTCTCCCTTGATGTATGCTCCTTTTTTTGTTTCCTGTTTCATGGAAAATGGCAATGGGTTAGTTTGGAGTGTAATTGTTTCTAATTTTCTCATGATCACTTCATCGTCTTCATTATAGATAAAGTAATCTTCCTTCGTTTGGTTTTGTATGATCTTAAACTTGCTGTTGATATAATTTTCAAACTGATAATCATACCTATCCAAATGGTCTTCTGTTATATTGAGCAAGACAGCTATATCCGGTCTGAATTCCTTTATATCATCCAATTGAAAAGAACTTATCTCTGCTACATACAATGGCTTTGGATCTTCAGCAACCTGTTTTGCAAAGGAGTAACCGATGTTGCCCACAAGCGCACAATCAAGTCCTGCTGTTTCACAGATGTGATAGATCAGCGATGTGCATGTGCTTTTACCATTGCTTCCTGTTATCGCAACTATCTTACTGTCTCCTTTGAAACGATAAGCGAATTCAATCTCACTTATCACTGGTATTCCTTTCGCTCTTATCAGTTTCACCATCTGATTTTTTTCAGGAATACCCGGACTTTTCATCACTTCATCTGCTTTCAAAATCGTTTCTGCAGTATGCTGATTTTCTTCAAATTCAATTTTATTATCTATCAGCTCCTGTTTATAAACAGGTTTTATTGGAGAGCCATCGCTCACAAAAACATCATAACCTTTCTGCTTCGCAAGTAGTGCGGCGCCCACTCCGCTTTCCCCTGCACCAAGGACTACTAGAAGCTTCTTGTTCGCTTCTCCTGAAGAAGGATTATTATGTTTATTTATATTATCCAAATCAGCCATTAATTTTCAGCTCTTTTTTTTTATGTTACCGTCATTTTTTCTCTGCTCATCTTCGTTGTGTCACTCACTTGTACGTTCGGTTCTTCGGTCGACTGTTGAACGTCGACCGTCGTCATCTTATCTTCAGCGTTGCTATAGATAATATCACACACATTAAAGTCACGATCCAAAAACGCATCGCTATTTTACTTTCATGATATCCTTTCTTTTGATAATGATGGTGCAGAGGGCTCATCAAAAAAATCCTTCTTCCTTCACCATACTTTTTCTTTGTGTATTTGAAATAACTAACCTGCATTATCACGCTTAAATTCTCTACCAAAAAAACCCCGCAGAAAATAGGTATCAATAATTCCTTCCTTACAATAATGGCAAGTGAAGCAATAATTCCACCTAATGCAAGACTTCCGGTATCACCCATAAATACCTGTGCCGGATAAGCATTGTACCATAGAAAACCAATACATCCACCAACAAAGGCTCCAATAAAAATCGAAAGTTCTCCAAGGTTTGGTATGTACATAATATTGAGATAATCGGCAACGAGATAATTACCACTTGCATAAACAAACACGCCGATACCCGCACCAATTATTGCACTTACACCAGCCGCCAAACCATCTAATCCATCTGTAATATTTGCACCGTTAGAAACTGCAGTGATAATAAATGTGACAATAATGATATAGATCACCCATGTATATTTTTTTGCAGCAGGACTAATCCATGTGATTAGTTTACTGTAATTAAACTCATGCGTCTTTACAAAAGGGATAGTTGTAATTGGCGTCTTTACCCTCGCAAATCTTCTTTGCTCCCCATCTATCTCTCTTGTTATAATATTTGTTGGCGTCGTCTTCGCTTCAGATGATACTGTTTCGCCGGGTATCAATTCTCTCTCCACCACTACATTACTATTAAAATAAAGTGTTGCACCTATGATTATTCCCAACCCAACCTGTCCGATTATTTTAGAAACGCCGGCAAGACCATGCGTATCTTTCTTTTGATATTTTTCACCTTTCTTCTCTGCTGTTTTTCTGGCCTTCAGTTTTAAATAATCATCCAGGAAACCGATAATGCCTAACCAAACCGTACAAAGTATCATTAGTCTTATATACACTTTGTCAAGATCGGCAAACAATAGTGTTGGTATAAGAATGGATAGAAGAATGATGATACCACCCATTGTTGGTGTACCTTTTTTTTGCTGCTCGCCTGCTAAACCAAGATCACGAACGGTTTCACCAATCTGGTTTCTCTTCAATAAATTGATAACCCTTTTGCCATACACGGTTGCTATCAGCAAGGATAAAATAATAGCCATAGCAGCGCGGAAGGTTATGTACTGAAATAATCCCGCACCGCTTATATGAAACTCCCTGTTCAACCAATTAAATAAATAGTATAGCATTCTTATTAGTTAAGCCCTCTTTTATTTTCCCAATAATTCAAACATTTCTTTCAACACCGCCTTATCATCAAAAGGATATTTAACACCTTTTACCTCCTGGTATATTTCATGACCTTTTCCCGCTACTAAAATGATATCTTCCGAATTGGCAAAGCTTACTGCTGTTTTTATGGCCTCTTTCCTGTCAACAATAGATAAAGATTTTCTTCTTGCAGCACTGTTTAAACCTGCCTGCATATCCTTTAGTATTTCATTTGGATCTTCGCTTCGCGGATTATCACTTGTTAATATCACCTTATCACTTAATTCGCAAGCTACTTCAGCCATAACAGGACGTTTTGTTTTATCCCGGTCACCACCACACCCTACAACTGTGATAATTTGTTCATGTCCCTGTCGTAACTTTTTTATAGTTGATAAAACATTATCCAAAGCATCAGGTGTGTGCGCATAATCAACAATACCGATGATACGCTGGTTACTGATGATATAATCAAATCTTCCTTCTGCACTTGTAAGCATGCTTAATACGCGAAGAACTTCGTCACTGTTTTCACCCAGGCAAATGGCAGCACCATAAATTGCTAAAATGTTATACGCATTGAATTCGCCGATCAATCTAAAGTGCACCTCTTTATCATTCACCAGCATTACCAACCCCGTTAATGCATTCTCCAGGATCTTTCCTTTAAACTCAGCCATGTTTTTCAGGCTGTAATAAAATTTTGATGCTGCCGTATTTTGCAACATTACTGTACCACGTTTGTCATCTAAATTGGAAAGTGCGAATGCATCAGAAGAAAGATCATCAAAAAACTTTTTCTTCACACGTATATACTCTTCGAACGTTTTATGATAATCAAGATGATCATGTGTTATATTGCTGAAAATTGCACCGGTAAAATGTAAACCGGTAATACGATGCTGGTGAATTGCATGACTGCTGCACTCCATAGAAACATGCGTACAATCTTCATCTGCCATTTGCTTCAATAATGCATTCAGACTAACGGCATCAGGTGTTGTATGTGTTGCAGGAATAACTTCATCTGCTATTTGATTTTGCACGGTGCTTATCACTCCACATTTATATCCCAACTCAGAAAATAGTTTGAACAAAACGGTTGCAATCGTTGTTTTACCGTTTGTTCCTGTTACCCCAACAAGTTTCAATTTATTTGAAGGCTCGTCATAGAAATTATGCGCCATGTAAGCAACAGCCTCCGCCGTGTTTGCGACTTTTATATAAGTGATGCCTTCTTTTAATTCTGATGGCAGATCTTCACAAACAATTACTTTAGCGCCGTCTTCAATAGCACGATGTATGAATTGATGCCCATCGCTTAACGAACCTCTTATCGCTACAAAAGCAGAGCCTTTTGAAACTTTG
>JAEZRL010000325.1 GCA_023440945.1 Bacteroidota bacterium | reverse complement strand
TTCTAAGGTAGTTATCGAACAATTTCTTTCCGGTATTGAAGTAAGTGTGTTTGTTATAACGGATGGCGTGGATTATAAAATAATCGGTCATGCAAAAGATTATAAACGAATTGGTGAAGGCGACACCGGTTTAAATACCGGTGGCATGGGTTGTGTTAGTCCGGTTCCGTTTGTGGATGATGTTTTTATGCAAAAAGTGGAAGAAAGGATTATCAATCCGACGATTGAAGGTTTGCAAAAAGAATCACTCATTTATAAAGGCTTCATCTTTTTTGGTTTGATAAGTGTGAATGATGAACCTTATGTGATAGAATATAATTGCCGGATGGGTGACCCGGAAACAGAAGTAGTGATGCCGCGCTTACAAAACGATTTGGTAGAATTATTTCTTGCAGTTGAGAACGGAACGTTGAAGGATGTTGAGATAACTATAGATGAAAGAGTCTGTTGCACCGTGATGGCTGTAAGTGGCGGTTATCCTGGCAGCTACGAAAAAGGAAAGATGATAACCTTTGAGGATGATGCATCCGCTCCATCACTGATCTTTCATGCAGGCACGAAGAAAACGGATGATGGTGTTATTACCAATGGCGGAAGAGTACTTGCTGTAACTTCTTTTGGCGAGAACATAAAAGACGCAGTAGATCAATCAAAAAAAGTATTGCAACATATTCATTTCGACGGGATGTATTATCGAAAAGATATCGGCTTTGAGTTTAGCGAATGATGATAATAAACAGTTGGTTTGTATGAGGACTTAGCATTCACGTTCATCCTAACATATAAGTAGAAACTTTAACTGTATCTTTCATTAATTCGCGTACGGCTTCTGAAATTCCCTGCGCATCATAATTACATTCTTTGTGCAGTTCTTTTGGTGTTCCATGCTCAATAAACCTGTCCGGAATACCGAGTATTTTTACATCTGCCGTGTAATTATATTTTATCATGAATTCCAATATCGCACTACCAAATCCGCCTACAACGGTTCCATCTTCTACCGTTACGATCTTATTGAATTTCTTAAAAACTTCGTGCAATAATTCTTCATCCAAAGGTTTGGCAAAACGCAAATCGTAGTGCGCAGGATCAATACCTTGCGTTCTTAGTTCACGAATAGCTGCAGTAGCAAAATTACCGGGATGCCCTAAAGATAAGATCGCTACCTCCTGCCCATCTTTCAACTTTCTTCCTTTTCCTATTTATATTTCTGCAAAAGGCGTTCTCCACTCCGGCATAACACCTTCGCCTCTTGGATAACGAATAACAAAAGGAAGATCAGTAGATGCAAGCTGTGCTGTGTACATCAAATTGCGTAGTTCCTGTTCATTCATGGGCGCACTGATAATCATGTTTGGAATGCAGCGGAAATAAGCAATATCATAAGCGCCATGATGCGTAGGTCCATCTTCACCAACCAAGCCTGCTCTGTCAAGACAAAAGATAACAGGCAGTTTTTGGATTGCAACATCATGCACAACCTGATCGTAGGCTCTTTGCATAAAAGAAGAATAGATATTACAGAAAACACGCATGCCTTGTGTGGCAAGTCCTGCACTTAAAGTAACAGCATGTTGTTCACAAATACCTACATCCAAAGCACGGTCGGGCATTTTCTCCATCATAAATTTTAGAGAGGAACCACTTGGCATTGCAGGTGTAATGCCCATGATCTTTTCATTCTTTTCTGCCAATTCAATAATGGTATGACCAAATACATCCTGGTATTTCGGAGGTTGAGGCAGCTCAAATTTCTTTTTATAGATCTCACCCGTTACTTTATCAAATAATCCCGGTGCATGCCATTTGGTTTGATCTTTTTCTGCTAAACTATAACCCCTGCCTTTTACCGTGATAATGTGTAAAAGCTTTGGCCCCGGTATCTTTTTAAGGTCTTTAAGTGTTTGAACCAACTTGGAAATATTGTGTCCATCAATGGGTCCAAAATACCGGAACTTTAACGCTTCAAAAAGATTGGCACTGCTGCTAACCATGCCTTTTAAACTATCGGCCACCTTTTGCGCCATTGCCCTTGTGAAATGTTTGCCAACAGGTAATTTACCCATCGCTTTCCAAACATCATCCTTGAACTTATTATAAACAGGAGAAAGCGTTATGTCGGTGAGATATTCTTTTAGCGCACCAACATTAGGATCAATGCTCATGCAGTTGTCATTCAATATAACAAGCATATCAGCATCTGTTACACCGGCATGATTCAGGGCTTCAAAGGCTATTCCGGCAGTCATCGCACCATCACCAATAACCGCAACAGATTTGCGATCTTCTTTCTTCAGTTTGGCTGCGATAGCCATGCCTAACGCTGCAGAAATGGAAGTAGAAGAATGACCCACACCAAATGTATCGTAGTTGCTTTCGCTTCTTTTTGGAAAGCCGCTCAGGCCTCCGTACTTGCGGTTGGTGGCGAAGTTATCGCGGCGGCCTGTAAGAATTTTATGACCATAAGCCTGGTGGCCCACATCCCAAACAAGTTGATCATAAGGCGTATTGTAAACATAGTGAAGCGCAACCGTTAACTCAACTACTCCGAGGCTTGCCGCAAAATGTCCGCCATGCACACTAACCACGTCTATAATATATTGCCGTAATTCATCACAAAGCTGGTGTAATTGTTTTTGCGATAACTCTTTTACATCAGCAGGACTATTTATTGTTTGTAATAATACGCCGGGAGTAATTTCCATCTATGGATTTTTTGTAAAAGTAGGATTTAGAACGTAGATTGATGTTGCTCAACAATTATACCAGCGAAAAAAATTTTATGACAGCTTGTTAACATAAGACTTATATCGGTTGTGTCTCGCCAACCGATAGGTTTAAAATTCATAAAGATTTGATACGAAAAGATGCTTTTCTGCTGCTTTCGTATATAAAAAACTTTCTGCTACTAATAAAAAAGGGCTGCCATGCAGCCCTTCAATTAATTCGCCATTCACAATTTACCATATCTTTATTCTTTCACTTTCCGGTTTGTACATTTTATCGCCGGGTTGAACATTGAATGCTTTATACCATGCATCAATATTGGTTAAAGGTCCGTTGCAACGATACATTCCGGGAGAATGCGGATCAATCAACACTAACTGTGCACCAAACTCGGGAGTTATGTTTGCTCTCCAAACCTGCGCCCAGCTTAAGAAGAAACGCTGATCGGGTGTGAAGCCGTCAATCTTTTTATCGCTTTTGCCTTCGTCTGTTTTTTTGAAAGCTTCGTAAGCAATACTTAAACCACCAAGATCGGCAAGGTTTTCACCCAGTGTTAGCTGGCCATTCACATGCAGACTATCATTTACAGTGTAAGCATTATATTGATCTACTACACGGTTTGCTCTTTCAGTAAACTTATCTGCATCAGCAGAAGTCCACCATTCTTTCAAATTACCATCTGCTGCGTATTGACGACCTTCATCATCAAAACCATGAGTTAATTCATGACCGATAACGGCTGCGGCACCACCATAGTTGATAGCATCATCAGCGCCGAAATCGAAAAATGGAAATTGAAGAATTCCAGCAGGAAAAACGATCTCATTGTTAGCCGGGTTACAGTAGGCGTTAATGGTTGGCGGTGTCATTCCCCATTCTGTTTTATCAACCGGTTTGCCCATGTGGTTTACCATTTTATTGTATTCGAACTGGTTCACACTTCTAAGGTTACCAATAATATCATCACGGTTGATAGCAACACCTTCATACGTTTCCCATTTATCCGGAAAACCTATTTTATTAACGATTGCAGTTAATTTTTCCAATGCTTTTTGTTTGGTTGAATCGCTCATCCAATCCAAACGATTGATACGGTCAGCAAAAGTTTGTTGTACGTTTTTCACCATGGTTAACATACGTTGCTTGGCTTCATCTGTAAAATATTTCTTCACATATAATTGTCCAAGCAATTCGCCTAGTTCATTATCCACCATACCACTCATTCTTTGCCAGCGTGGTGCAATTTGTTTTTGACCTGTTAAAACTTGTGTGAACTGAAACTGCCTGTTTACAAAATCACTGCTCAAATAAGGTGCAGCGTTTTTTACAACAGCCCATTGCAGCTAAGCTTTCCATGTATCAACCGGAATAGCGC
>JAEZRL010000323.1 GCA_023440945.1 Bacteroidota bacterium | reverse complement strand
CTAAAGAAGTCCTTGTAAGAATGTTTGTATAATTTTTTTCAAGTAGTGCTCTTTTAATAGCGCTTCCAACCATTCCATTATGTCCAGCTATGTATATTTTGTCATTTAGTTGCATCAGTAGCCTATTTTTAATTTTATGTAATTGGAAAAGAATAAACAGCTCATTAACTATACTTATGCAAGCCTCTTCTCTTTGCAGCACCCCTTTTATCTTCAATGTAGTTATAACCATATTTATACCCGGAACCATATTTACCAAAACCTCTCCTCTCAATGCCATTGAAAACAAGTGCTATATTTTTAAGATTCTGCATATCACTGTATTTATCCAGTTTTTGCACAAACATTTTTGGTGTAACACCTTCCCTGATGACATATAAAGTAGCGTCACATAAAGGCGATAAAATAAAGGCATCGGTGACAGGGCTAATGGGTGAGGTATCTATAATGATATAATCGAATGCATGTTCGAGGTAAGTGAATAATTCCTCTGCTTTGCCACTCAATAATAATTCTGATGGATTGGGGGGTATGGAGTGGCAGGGAATAACAAACAGATTTTTATTAATATCCGTTCTTTTGATCACATCTTCGATTTCCTTGTCGCCATTAAGGTATTGTTCAACACCATCAGGAACTTTTACATTCAACATAGCAGCAAGAGCTGGCCGTCTAAGGTCCAGATCTACTAAAACCACTTTTTTATTCGTAAGCGCCAGGCTCACTCCCAGGTTAACCGCAACAAAGCTTTTTCCTTCCGCCGATACGGAAGAAGTGATAAGAAGTTTCTTTTTATGGTTATTGATGCCAAGATAAGCCAGCATGGTGCGCAACTGGCGAAACTGTTCGGCAATAAACCTGTTGTTGTTCTCACTTACCACTACCGGCTCTTTGGACTGATTTTGCACTAACTCTCCTATTATAGGCAGATGCGTATAGTTCTCAATTTCTGCACGGGAATCAATATTAGTATTAAAGAAATCTCTAACAGATACATACCCTATTCCTGTACCAAAAGCTGCAACAACGGCAATAATGCAAACAATGAGTTCATTCGGACTTACCGGGTCTTTTGAAGCCTGCGCACTGTCCACGAGCCTACTGTCTGCTACTGCAGATGCATAAGCAATGGCAGCTTCCTCCCGCTTCTGCAGTAAGAAAGTATAAATGTTGTTTTTTATGGCTTGTTGACGACTTATTTCAAGTAGTTCCCGTTCTTTTCCGGGAATAGTGCCCAGCATAGAGGAATATTTGCTGTTCGTTGCTGCCAGATCATTTTTACCTGCCAATAAGCCTTTGCGCTGGCTCTCTATATTTTCCAAAATTCCGGGCTTGATCTTGTTGATTTGGTCTGTTAGTGATACGAGTATCGGGTTATTTTCCGGGGCAATCTTTTTTACTTTTTCATATTGCAGTTCGGCATCATATAGTTTATCCAATAAATTAGATAATACGGGATCTGTAATACCAAAAGTGGATGGTACAATACCTCCTTTGCCGCCTTTACCGGTCACATAATTTTCTACCTGGTCCAATACAGCTAACTGCATGCTGATGTCGCCAATCTTTTGATCATTTTGCCCTACGTTCTGCAGGAATAGCTTTCCCTGGGTATCTATATCTACGATCTTATTTTGGGTTTTAAAACGTTGCAGGTTTCCTTCCACAGAATCGAGGTCATGTGTTACATACTGTAAACGATCTTCAACGAAGGAAAGGGTGTTAGCTGCAAGCATATTTTTTTCTTCTATCGCTGCCTGGTTGTATGCATTGATAAGGTTATTTACTATTGCCTTACCTCTTTCAGGGATCTCATCCTTCCACGTTATATTTACAACCGTTGATAATTTGTTTGCTTCTTCAACATCCAATCCTGCTACGATGTCATCGGCTACATAATCAACAGGGACGAGTGAAAAATATAATGTTTTGGGGTTAGCAGCGGCTTTATAATTCGGATTCGAAATAAATTTTAAAATACCATACGGCGTGTTGTTCCACTGATTAATGGGATATGCAGTATGGTTAATAACCACTTGTTGTTTATTAGTTATGGTGAAATATAGTTTGTTGACTAATTGAATTGAGTCCGGATTTTTAGCTATTATTTGAACGGGGGAAGTGTTATAAGCGGAATGATCTGTAAAACTTCCTTCATCATTTACAGAAGCATATAGGTGTAAATTTCTTACTACTTCCTGGGCCAGCGTTTTTGATTTGATCACCTCTATTTCATTTTCCACGATTTTTTTTGAATTGAACACATCTAACGATTGAATCATCTTGGAATCATCTGCTCCCTTTTGTTCATCTTTGATGATAAGCGTAGCCTTTAGCTCGTAAACCGGCACTTTAAGCTTTAAATAGATAAAAGCACCTACTCCTCCAAGAATCAGCAACACAAGAAATAGGGGCCAGTAGGCCAAATATTTAAAGAGCAAAGACCTTAGCAAGTTTTCCTGCGGTTTACTGGTCTTTGATATATCAGTCTGCATAAGCAGTTGTTTTAATTTGATTCTTTGTTATTGAATCGCTTCCTTTCCCGAATAGAAGGACTTATAGGAAGATCAAAATAGTTAGAACTCTTACAATTAAATATTGTCTTATCTCCAAATCCTGTCAGCCACAATTGCTAGGAAAGATAACCCGCTTAAAATAATGGGCAGTAATGTTCTACTTTGGCTAACACTGGCAATTTTGTTTTTGCCGGGTTCTA
>JAEZRL010000278.1 GCA_023440945.1 Bacteroidota bacterium | reverse complement strand
ATTCAGACGAAGCTTTATGTCACCTCTTTTTACATTGTTGTTTTAAAGATGGTTCTTTTACCACGGAAGAAATAGATGAAGTGGCCGCACAATTTGCTTCACTTGAAATGCAGAAAGATCTGAATTTTAAAGATGAACTGGTAAAATACCGTTCTTATAAATCAACTATAACCGATGAAAACGCTTACATAGGAGAACTGATAAAAGCAATTAATCCTTTCAATAATCTTGCACTTTATTCTTATTGTGTAGAACTGGGTTTAAGTGATAATGCACTTGAGTTCTCAGAAATGAGTTTATTAAAAATAATTGCTTCTTTCTTACAGATTGATGAACAACAACAGGAAACTATTCAGCAATTAATGGTACAAAGAAAAGTAGTGGAAACGCAAAAATTCTTTTAATAAGAGATTGGTTTTTTGAACTCTTTGCGCCGTTAATTTTTCAATAACAATCATTGATTTTTTATCATCAGCACTCGCCAGTGAGAAGGAAAATTGAATTGAATGTCATCCTTTTTGAATAAACCATAAACCGAACTTCCGCTACCGCTCATGGAAGCATAAACAGCACCTTTTTGGTAGAGCTCCTTTTTTATAGCTTCAATCTCAGGATAGGCTTTAAAAATTGCTTCTTCAAAATCATTTACCAGTTCTGTTTTCCAGGTTTCAACAGGCTGAAGAATAATTTCTTTTATTGACTTCTGCGGAACATGCGGATGCAATTGCGCATAACCCCATCCTGTATTCACATGAATACCAGGATTAACTATCACAAAAGTATAAGCACTTAGATCAAGGGAAAGAGGCGTAAGAATTTCTCCCCGTCCTTCCGCAAAACAGGGTTTATTGATAATAAAAAAAGCACAATCGCTCCCTAATTGTGAAGCATAATTGATTAGTTGTTCCGGCAATAATTGTAAGCGGTATTTATCATTCAATAATTGTAGCGTAAAAGCGCCATCTGCACTTCCGCCACCAAGTCCTGCACCCATTAAAATAGCTTTGTGCAAATGCATTTTGATATTGGGTAACTGCGGGTGAAATTGTTTTAATAAATAGTATGCTTTTATGCAAAGATTATCTTCTTCTTTGCCTTCTATAGCAATGCCTGAAGTTGTAAACTGAACAGATGTTTCTATTTCGGAACCTGTAATTACTTCGAGTGCATCTTTTAATGGCAGCGGATAAAAAAAAGTTTCGATATCGTGAAAGCCATCTTCCCTTTTACGGAGAACATTTAAACCAAGATTTATTTTACAGTTGGGAAATACAACCACTTATAATGTTTAGAAAAGAAACAACTATTTTTTTCTTTTGTTCATCTCATCTCTTATGGCTATCGCCCGGAGATAATCTTCCTGCTCCAGAACTTCATTCAGCAGGTTTTGTAATTCTTCTATGTTTAATGTGCTGAGGTCTTCATTGGAAGTAAGTGGCTGGTCAACCTTTATTTCAGATTTTTTCTTTTTGCCACTGTCTTCCATTAATATGCCTGCGCTTTCGAGAATATGATCGTAGGTGTAAACAGGACAACCAAAACGAACGGCAAGTGCTAATGCATCGCTGGTACGACTATCAATTTCAACTGTATCATGTTCACTTACACAAACTAATTTGGAATAAAAAATACCTTCCTGCAAGTCGTTGATAATAATCTCCATCAACTCTACATTAAAAGCATTCATAAAATTTTTCATCAGGTCGTGTGTTAATGGGCGACTTGGCTGCATGCGTTCGAGTGCAACGGCAATTGCCTGCGCTTCAAAACCGCCAATAACAATTGGCAAACGGCGCAAGCCATTTACTTCACCTAACACTACTGCATACGAATGTGTTTGTGTTATACTATGCGATAAAGCAACAATTTCCAGTTCTATCTTCTTCATATCCTGTACAACAAAATTTATTTGGACAAAAGTAAAGATTTCATGCTTTCGCTGTTTGCTCAAATTATTTGAATTATAAATTAATTATAAAGCTTAAAGTGATGAAAACTTGCAGTAAATACAACTGTGCTGAAGCATAGGAAGGTGTACACGAGTGCGATGCAAGTGCAGTCAAATAGTAGTAATGCAGATGGGTTCAAAATAAAAATCCATATAATTTTATAATTATTCTTTTCGATTTATTGCATAACATTGTTGAATAAGAGAAGAAAATCAGTAAGTTAATTATGCAAATATTCGTTACCGGTGCAACCGGTTATATAGGAAATCATTTGGCTTTAAGACTGGCAGAAGAAGGAAATATAGTACATGCTTTATCAAGATCGGCGCAAAAAAATTATCTTCTCTCTCATCCTAACATAAAAATTTTCGAAGGCGATATAACAGATATTTTATCACTTGAAAAAGCGATGCAGGGTTGCGAACAAGTGTATCATCTTGCTGCGTTTGCAAGGGTGTGGGCAAAAGATCCAAAAGTGTTTTACCAGTTAAATGTAGAGGCTACAAAACATGTTTTGGATGTTGCAAAAAGTAATGGCGTGAGCAAGATTGTATTTACTTCCACGGCAGGTGTTTTAGGACCTTCAGGCAACAGGCCGGTAAAAGAAGAGGATGCAAGAATCGGTGAAGTAATGAATGATTATGAAGAAACAAAAACAGAAGCGGAAGCCTTATGCAGGCGTTATGTGAAGGATCATGGAATGCATATTGTTATTGTTAATCCGCCAAGAGTTTATGGTCCCGGTGTTGAAAGTGAAAGCAATGCCGTAAGCAAACTGATAAAGTTGTATTTGAAAGGCCGTTGGCGGATTATGCCCGGCGATGGTAAACGAACCGGAAGTTATGTGCATGTGAAAGATGTGGTGAACGGACATATTCTTGCAATGCAAAAGGGCAGGAGTGGGGAGCGATACATTTTAGGCGGCGAGAATGCATCATATAATCAATTCTTTCAAACGCTAGCAAAAGTTACAGGCAAGAAGGTAAGATTATTCAATTTACCTATTCCGCTTATGATGTTAGCCTGTAATGTGATGATGATAAGAACAAAATTAACCGGCATGCCTCCATTACTTACACCCACCTGGGTAAAGAAATATTTTTATGATTGGTCTTTAAGCAGTGAAAAAGCACAACGCGAACTCAATTACACTTTCATACCGCTTGAAGAAGGTTTGCGGCAAACAGTTGAATGGATAAAACAAAATAACCACTAATGTACACACTAATTACAGGTGCAAGTTCAGGTATAGGAAAAGCATTGGCTTTGGAATGTGCGGCTAAAGGAATGGACCTATTATTGGTTGCTTTGCCGGGAGATGATTTGTTAGAATTGAAGAGAGAAGTGCAGACTGATTATGGCGTGCGCTGTCATGTTTTTGGTATTGATCTTTCGAAAACGTGTGCAAGTGAAAAGGTATATCACTGGATAAAAGAAAATAATTATGCAGTAAATGTTTTGATCAATAATGTTGGCATCGGCTCTAAGGGAAGATTTGATACAGTGTCTCCCGATTTTTATGCAACACAGATAAATCTGAACATTGTAACGACCTGTATGTTAACACGGCTTCTTATACCTGTGCTCAAAC
>JAEZRL010000241.1 GCA_023440945.1 Bacteroidota bacterium | reverse complement strand
GTAAAGAGTTTTTCAACAACCCATGGTTACGCGTTCGCGTATGATGTCGTTTTTATTGGCTACGGTATTATGGCGCTTGTAGGACTTTCCTTTGTATTGTTTCTAATGGGTCCCCTGGTTAAAAATAGAGTATTGCACAAGTACGTTGAGCCGGAGAACACATCAACACAAAGTGTGGAAGCGAAATTAATTACTTAAAATCATGCTGAAATTACAACTCCTGCATCCGGAGATACTGATGGCATTAGGGAGTAATGGTCATGGTGCCAGAATTTTGATAGCCGATGGTAACTTTCCAATTTCTACCTATACACCTGCCGCATGCAGGAAGGTGTTTCTAAACTTATCACCCGGTCTGCTTAGTGTTACGGATGTTTTAAAAGTTATCAAGGATTATATCGCAGTGGAAACAGCGATAGTAATGATCTCCCCCGAAGACCAGGAACAACAGCCAATACATAAAGAATTTCAGGAAATACTAGGCGAGAAAGTCGCACTTAAGCATGAAAGGAGACCAGCATTTTACCAGGAAGCTAAATCAGAAGATACCTGCCTGGCGATAGCTACGGGTGATATGAGAAGGTTTGGGAATATTATCCTTACCATTGGCAGCATTATTTGAAGAAGATAATCTTGCTGCAGAAGCTTACAAGTATGATGCGCAATTTCATGACCAATTGAAAGCAAGGTTACTTCCCCATATGATTGCCACTCAAATTTTAAGAGAAAGTATGTTGGCCTGGGAAAGTTTGACTAACAAGTTTGGACAACCTTTAAGAAATTTCAAAAAGATAGAAGGACATCTTGCTTGGGCTATTTCAACAGCAGCATATTATAAAGCCGGAGGCAAACCTTGGAAACTCGCTGATATTCGAGAAGGAGTATGTTATTTAGGTTTAGTTTATAAGCAATTAGGAAAAGACAAGAATATAAAAAACGCCTGTTGTGCAGCGTAAATGTTTTTGGATAGCGGTGATGGTACTGTTTTTAAAGGAGCGGTACGTCCCTGGTATGATCCGAAAAAGGGAGAATTTCATTTGAAACCAAAAGAAGCCAAAGCTCTTTTATCCCAAGCAATAAAGTCTTATAAGGAACAAATGGGAGTAATCCAAAGGAAGTATTTATTCACTCCAAAACTAAGTTTGATAAAGAAGAATGGGAAGCTTTTAAGGAGGTCGTTTCTGAAGAAACGAGCCTTGTTGGAATTTCCATTGATACACGTCCACAGATAAAATTGTTTAAGGGAGAAGGTGCTTACCCAATAATGAGAGGAAATGCTTTCGTGGTTAATGAAAGATCTGCCTTTCTTTGGATTATTGGCTAGGTTCCTAAAGCCCAAACCACTTAATCGTTGGAAGTTTCCAACCCTATTTTCATTGAAATAAATAAAGTTGAAGGAACTATTGAGCAAGTACTAAAAGACATAATGGCTTTAACCAAGTTAAATTATAACGCTTGCATTTATGCCGTTGGCATTCCTGTCACACTTCGTTTGCTGATAAAATTGGAGAGATACTTACTGCAAGTACCGACATACAAGCCCTCCTCTGGCTTTTAAATACTATATATAGACTGGCTTATAGGGTCTTGATGTTTACAAATAGCGACATTAGCCCTTTTTAATTACCAAATGACTTAATCCCGGGTCATTTAATAATTTTTCCATTTCCGATTGAATAATATCCTGTATATCCTGCTTTATCTGTAAATAATTGCGTTGCACCAAAGTGCTATCGAGCTTGCGGACAACCTCAATATTTTTATAGTTTTCTTCCTCTCTTTTAAGAACTTCATGGTCATTTATGATTTCACAATGAAAGGCTTTTAAATCTATTTTATTATCCGGGTCGTCAGCAACCATTCCCACAAATTCACCTGAACTCAATGCTGATATTTTGGAGGGCGGTATAGCGGCTTCCAATTGTTTAGAACGACTGATAGAAGTATCACCGCTGTTGATAGAATAGCTTTCCCTGTCCTGCATAATTTTTCCAAAACGCTCAGAAAGCTGCTTGGCAGTATCACCGGTAACTTGTCCGGCGATAATATTGCCCGTGATATTCATAATTACATCTGCCTGTTCGCGGCCGTAATCTTTACGAAGCTGACTAAAATCCTGAATGCCCAAAGAGGTAGCTACTTTGTTGCTTCTTGCCGTAGCAATGAGACTGTCCATGTTGTTCAAATAGATGGTAGGAAACTCGTCAAATATGAGACTGCTTTTGAGCTTCCCTTTTTTGTTCACTTGTTTAACAAGGCGAGTTACATACAGGGAAAGTACTGCTCCATAGATCTGTATTTTTTGTGGGTTATTACCCATACAAACTATCTTCGGGTCGTTCGGGTTATTGATGTCCAAATTAAAGTCATTGCCGGATAAAACATAATACAATTGTGGGGAAGAAAGCCGTGCCATTGCCACTTTAGCGGAAGCTATTTGTCCTTCCAACTGTTCCATTACATCATTTAAATAAGCATTCACGAAAGGATTAATAAGCACCTCTATTTCCTTCTCTGTCCGAAGCAGTGTAAACAAGCTATCATAATCCACCTGCATTAGCTCAATGACGTGCGGCAAAGTGCAAAATTCACCATCCTTATACTTTCTTAAATACCAAATTACGGCTGATAGAAAATTGATAGGACTTTCTACAAAGAAATCGCCCTGTCGTTTAATCCATTCCCTATTCAATCCCATTAAAATAGTACGTGCTGATTCAGCGGCGTCGGTAATGTCGGTCATGGCTGTTGGCTCTAATGGGTTGCATCGGTGGCTTCTTGTCAAATCGTCGAAATTGATAACAAAAAATCTTGGGAGTTTAGCATATTTATGCTTGTTCTTTAACCAAGTATTGTAGGCGATTTTTGAAAGGTCATCAAACTTAAAATCATAAACAAACATGGTGAAACCTTTTTGAATATGCTGGGTAATGACATGGCGTATAACGAAGTAAGATTTTCCTGAGCCCGGTGTTCCCAATACCATCACAGCACGAAAAGGATTGATGATATTTATCCAACTTTTTCTTACTTTATTTTTTAAATGATATTGTGCCGGAAGGTTGATGGAATACTCATTTTCTAACAGGCGTTCTTCCTGCGGAAAGGTTTCATTTTCTTTGTTGAAAATATCTTTGTTGTTGAATTTACTTTTAATGATACGGGAAAGCAATGTGCCGCCTGACAGCACCAGTAAAAAGCCACTTGCAGTGATACTTATATAAATGATTGCCTTTTCCTGTACAGGTATTGTGAGCATCAGGGACAAATAGCTTGAAAAATAAAGCAGAAGGCCGGTAACGAGATAAGCAAAGGCGGTTTTGTAGCTTAGTTTTTCGTCTTTCCTGCCTTTGGCTCCAAACAAAGAAATCATCAAAAAGCCCAATGCAATCGCCTTACTTTTAACGAAACTGCTGAATATTCCTGTGCGGTAAATATTGCCTAAAATCCGGTCGCTGAAAGTGCTGATTAATCCCCATTCCTGAAAGGCAGCATAGCAGTAATAATAAAAGTGCATCACTAAAATAACGATACTGATTAGCCTGGTCATGTCCAGAATCTTTCTCAGTGCTTGTTCGTTCTCTCCTGTAGGTGCAGCCATTGTTTTAAATTTTTTATTGGTTATTGGAAATGTTCTTTCTTTTTTTCTTTTTTCTACCCTTTTTCTTAAGCTGACCGGGTATATAATCAGCGGCCCGTTCAGGTTGTATAAGGGCTTGCAGTATGTTGCCTGATTCTTTAGAGTTGGAAGTGGACCGTAGGCCGTTTTCGTAAGCTTTGGTTTCTGCCACGGAAATAGTCTGTGGCTGTAACCCAATATCCGTTTTTGCGGCTGGATGCGATAGCAAATCCTGCTGTACCATAATCTTCGGTAAACATCTTTCCTGCAGGGCTTTGGCACTATATTGCTTGCCTAAAGCACTCCCGTTGAAGACGCATTTGGTTTGATGGTCCAAGTAAGTTATCCCATAAATCAAGCCCGCATCATTTTGGCGCAAGGCTACGTGTATGCCCTTCTTTTCGAGTTGTTTTGTTAGTTCATCCAGTGTGGTTGTTTTACCAATAAATGTCTTGTCTATTTCGTTTTTGACACGGGCTTTAAAAGGTTGTCGTTTGGTATCATTCAGACTATATTTTCCTTCCAGATATTTTAAGGTTGGCTTGTTATAAAAGTCACTGGCTTTTATCGGCACACCTACTGGTTTTCCATCTTCGTCCAATATCCGATAAACAAGGCCGCCGCCTTTAAAAATTCTTGAATCTTCACTGCCTCTGTCTGCCAATACATGGTACTGTCTAAGCACAGCATTCAGCTCCGGTAAGCTGGTGTAACGGTATTTATCCAATACGGTATCCAATACATTGGTAATGGCTCTTTTGGTTTCTGTGCGGCCGTACTGCACCTTTCTTACATCCACTGGTTTTAACTGGAAAGGCTTTAGCCTTTGATGGTTTTCTGCTGCTACAAGACCAAACATTTTTTCAACTTCCTTCCGTGCCGGTTCTGACTTGCGAATGCCGAGGTGATGCAGGTCAATCCGCCTGCCGTCTGCCTCTATGTTGGTCGTTACCAAGTGCAGGTGTGGATGCCCGGCATCGTGATGCTGATAGACGAGATAAGGCTGTTCTCCGAAGCCTAATTTCTGCATATAAACAGTGGCAACCTCCATCAGCTTTTGCTGGCTAAAATCTGATTCCGATGGGTCGAAATTGAGCGAAATATGGACGCTGTTTCGTTTAACATTTTCGTTCAATTCCAGTCTCTTCAATAGGTAATTAATCTTTATTTTAAGGCTCATTTCCTCCGCATTCAAGGGAAAATTTTCTGCTCCGATGCACTCCGCTACCGCTTCCTTTACCTTGTTCTCATTGTAATTGAAAATACGGTGCATCGAGTGCCCGACTTTGATCACTGCAACCATATTTCCAGTATTTTTTTGACGTTGTTCCTGACTTCATCCAGCTTATTTTGAAGAATCTTTTTTTCTACTTCATAAGCGGTTAACCAGCTTTTAAATTCAGCGATTTGCTGAAGGGTATGCAGCTTTTTGACCGCCTGATTGAAGTTGTTTCC
>JAEZRL010000131.1 GCA_023440945.1 Bacteroidota bacterium | reverse complement strand
ATCTAATGAATAATAGCGTTGCTTCATAAACAGTTGTTGCAGGATTGAAATGTAGAACAATTCTCTTTAACAATGATAAACGTTTATTTGCATTTTGTAATCTCTCTATATTTGAATCTAAACTCGTTTTATGAGTGACTATTTTGTGCATCCATCTTCTTATATTGACGAACCTTGTAAAATTGGCAAAGGCGTTACTATCTGGCACTTTTCTCACATTATGACAAACAGTGTTATTGGAGATAATTGTAACATCGGGCAGAATGTTGTTATCAGTTCAAATGTTATTTTAGGAAAGAATGTAAAAGTGCAAAATAACGTTTCAATTTATGAAGGTGTTGTTTGTGAAGATGATGTTTTTCTTGGGCCTTCCATGGTTTTTACAAATGTTATTAATCCACGAAGCGCTATTGTTCGAAAACATGAATACAAAAAAACGCTTGTAAAAAAAGGTGCCAGCATCGGTGCTAATGCTACCATTGTTTGCGGAAATGAAATTGGCGAATATGCTTTTGTTGGTGCCGGTGCTGTTGTTACAAAAAATGTAAAACCCTATGCTTTGGTTACCGGTAATCCGGCAAGGCAAACAGGATGGATAAGCGAGTTTGGTCATCGCCTTTTATTTGATGCACAGGGCATAGCAGTTTGTTTGGAAACAAATGAGCGTTATGAATTAAAAAATGATCTTGTTAAAAAAACTACCGGCATAAAGAACGGATAAAGAGTGCTTAAAGAATGCTTATAAGGGTTGGTGGGATTGTAAAATAACTATATTTGTCGCAGTGAAACGGATTAGAAGGCATACAATGAGTACTAATTGAAACTGCTTTAAATATTAAGTATCGGTCCATTTTTTTGATCGGTACTTTTTTTTGAAACTAATGTGGCTCATGTGGCGAAGCTTTGAATTTATATAAAAGGAAGCTACTTTATTAAGATGAATGTAAATTGCCGGCCAAAGAACAGAACCTTGAAGTGAGTGACACAACGAAGCTTAACAGTAGCACTATAGCCGGTAAAAAATACATATAAAATTAAAAGGACACAATAAATATCAATTGCTTTTTCGTTGCTTTAATTAACCTTCATCATAAAACCTATTTAAAAAACCAAATCATCTGCTGCTAAGCAGTACTTACATTACGAGACTATGAAAAGAATACTTTTTGTTGTTTTTATGCTGATCGTTTCTGCAAATGTTTTTTCACAGGATCTGCTGAAACAGGATTTAAGAACGATCCAGGTAGATAATTTAAGCGATGCAGAGATCATTAGTTATTATAACAGGCTTCAGCAATCGAATATTACGCTTGAACAGGCAGAAAGAATTGCTGCATCAAAGGGAATGCCACAGGACGAAATAGATAAATTACATGCTCGTATTCAGCAATTAACAATGGGTACAAGCACCAGCGGAACGAACAATACCTACAACAATAATAATTTCAACAACGATACAACCGGCAGAAAAATCTACCAAAATAATTTGCCGGTAAAAAAAGAAAGCATTGATTCAAGCATTTTTGGTTCGCAGCTTTTTAATACTTCTTCTTTAACTTTCGAACCAAATTTACGGCTTGCCACGCCAGCCAATTACCGTTTAGGTCCTGATGATGAATTGATAATTGATGTATTTGGATATTCAGAAGCGAATTATAAATTAAAAGTATCTCCTGAAGGAAATATTTATATTCCAAATGTTGGGCCTGTTTATGTTAGTGGTTTAACGATAGAAGATGCAACCGTGAAAATAAGAAGCAAGCTTGCTTCCACAATTTATAAAGCTATCAACACCGGCAACACACGAGTACAGGTGAGTCTCGGCGCAATAAAAAGCATCCAGGTTACTATTGTTGGCGAAGCAAAAAAACCAGGTTCTTATACAGTATCGTCTTTGTCAACCGTTTTCAATGCATTGTATTTGGCTGGGGGTCCAAACATAAACGGAAGCTACAGAAATATTCAACTGCTACGCAGTAACGAAGTAATTGATACAATTGATCTGTATGATTTTTTATTAACCGGTAAACTACAGGGTAATGAGCGTTTAAGAGATCAGGATGTTATTCGCATTCCTTTTTATAAAATGCGTGTAAATATAAAAGGAGAAGTGAAGCGGCCTGCTATTTATGAATTGAAGCCGGGAGATAATCTGCAGGATGTGATTACTTATGCCGGCGGGTTCACTGATTCGGCTTATCGTTCGTCTGTTAAGATAACAGCGCTTACAGATAAAGAACGTAAAGTAACCGATGTCGAAAGTAGTAATTATGATGCTTATCAGCTACAGAGCAGCGATGTGATAACTGTTGGAAAAATATTGGATCGTTATGCAAATAGGGTTGCTATCGAAGGCGCTGTTATGCGTCCCGGCGATTTTGAATTGACACCGGGATTAACACTGAAACAGTTAATCGCAAAAGCCGATGGTTTAAAAGAAGATGCGTTTACTCAACGTGGTGAAATAACAAGATTGAATGATGATTTAACGTTACAGGCGGTTCCTTTTAACGTTACGGGAATTATTAATGGGACAGAAACTGACATCCCCTTGAAAAGGGAAGATGTAGTTAACATATCTTCCATTTTCGATTTAAGAGACAGTTTAAAAGTTACTGTACAAGGTGAAGTAAGAAGCCCTGGAATTTATAATTATAAAGACAGCTTAAGTGTTAAAGATCTTGTTTATCAAGCCGGCGGATTTACAGAAGCTGCAACAGGAATGCGTATTGAAATTGCACGCCGTGTAAAGAATGCCGATGTAACTTCTTCTTCCACACAGATTGCAAAGATTATTCAGGTGAACACAGACAAGGATCTTCAGCTTGATCAAAACAGATATTATTTACAACCGTTTGATGTTGTAATAATAAGAACCAATCCTGGATATTTTACGCAGAAAACAGTAACAGTTGATGGGGAAGTGATGTATCCGGGTGAATATGTTATTAATTCAATAGATGAAAAGATCAGTAATCTTATTGAAAGAGCCGGTGGGTTTAAAAGTACCGCCGACGAATCTGCTGCTTCGTTAAGAAGATTGAACATTGCCAATATTCAAACAGAATTAAAAACAAAAAAAGTTGAGAAACTGATAAACCAGGAATCAGATACCAGCTATTTAAGAAATGAAGATTCGCTACGTTCAGAAGCTGTAACGCCTTATGATCTTATCGGTATCAATCTTGAAGAAGTGATGAAGAAGCCAGGGATAACAAATGATCTTATTCTTGAAAACGGAGATATTTTATTTGTTCCAAAAAGAAATGCTGCCGTAAAAGTGAGAGGCGAGGTATTATTTCCTACGCAGTTTGCTTTCCAGGAAGGCAAGAACATGAAATATTATATCAACAAGGCGGGTGGTTTTTCCAGTTTAGCATTAAAGCGCAAATCATTTGTATTGGGCGCTAATGGTAATGCAAGAAAAGTAAAAAGCTTTTTATTCTTCAAATCCTATCCTATAATAAAAGCAGGTGATGAAATCTTTGTTCCTAAAGAACCAATAAGAAGAAACAAACTTACAACCGGTGAAGTAGTTGGGATTACTTCAGCAGTAGTATCGCTTGCCTCGGTGATCATTGCCTTAATTAATAATTTGAAATGATGGATAATGTATCGACTGAGCACCCATTTTTGCTTACACGCAGTCGCATCAAACATACTCTCCGTTATTTAAAAAAGAAGCGTATTCTTATCTTCGCAGCAGTAGTCTTTGGTGCTGTAATGGGCATTATTTATTGCTCTGTAAAAAAACCCTTGTACACCGCCACATTAACTTTCTCCCTTGAAGACGAAGATAAATTAGGAGGATCTAGTCTTATAAGTATCGCATCTCAATTTGGCCTCGATATTGGTCAAAACGCCGGAAGTATTTTTACAGGAGATAATATTATTGAACTTTTTAAAAGCAGGAGGATGGTGGAGCAAACATTGCTTCAACCTTATAACAACGGAAGCCAATCGTTTGCTGATGAATATCTTGATTTCAGTGGTATTAGAGAAAGGACAGATTTACCTCAAAATTTTTTCCCAGCTCATGCTTCAAATCTTACCCGTGTGCAGGATAGTATTATGGGAAAGACCTATGATTATTTTTCTAAGGCATTATTAGATATTCAAAAAAGAGATAAAAGGTTGAATATTTACGAGGTAACTTTTAAGATCACCAACGAACAATTTGCGAAGCTCTTTACGCAAACACTTGTTCAGCAAGTTTCTGATTTTTATACAGCAACAAAAACAAAAAGGGCGAAGCTGAATGTGAATATATTACAAAGCAGGGTGGATTCAATTCGGAATGTATATAACATGGCTTTATATGGCAAAGCAAGTTTATTAGATGCCAATTTAAATCCAACCTTCCAGGAATCGCAGGTAGGTGTGCAAAAAAAGCAAACAGATATAACAGTAATGGGCACCGCTTATGCAGAACTTTTGAAGAACTTGGAATTAGCAAAATATACACTGCTGAAACAAACCCCTTTTATGCAAGTAATAGATGAGCCAATATATCCTTTGAAAAAGAAAACGTACTCTGCCTTCCTTTATATTCCGCTTAGTATTTGTTTCTTTACATTTCTTGCAGTTATTTCTTTAATTGTAATCAAGCTTCTTAAAAATACTATTACATACTTTTCCTGACTTTGCTTACCGCATTGAATCTTTATAAGAAACCTTTAGTTCTAGACTTATTGTATTATGGAACCGGCATTATTTTACCGGGGCTTTTTTCATTCTTATTTATTCCATTTGTTGTTAATCTTTATGGTGCATCTTCTTATGCAGAATACACTCTTGCATACAACACCTTAAATGTTGTTTCCATGTTTTGTTATGGATGGATCGGTCAAAGTTATATTAGGTTTTACAGTTCTTTTCCTGGTTCATTTTTAAACCATTCTATCACATTTCTCAGAAATAGTTTGTTTATTGGTTTTGTTTTTTTTATCGCTTTTCAAATTCTCTTTGCTCATACATCCTTACCAAATATTCTTTTTTTCATTCCTGCTTTTTTTCTTTCTGGTTATTATAACTTTTCTCTTATTGCTTCACAGGCACATCAGCAGGCAAAAAAAGTTGCTTTATTAGAATTGCTTCGAACTTTAATCAATTTCACATTACCTCTTTTTTTATATTCTTTATTTGGTAATCATCTAGCAATCGAAATTCTAGCTCTCTCTTTATTACTATCTTATCTCATTCCACTAATTATCTATTTCAGAAAAAAGGTTAACAAAAGCGAACAATCTTTTTTTCATGATAGCATTGCATCAAAAAAAGAAATAAAGAAAGAAGTTTTATCTTATGGAATTCCTGTTGCATTTTTCCTTTCTTTATCGGTTGCCCTTTCTGTAAATGACAGGTTTATTATCGCCAGACTTATTAATTATGATGATGCAGGTCATTACTCATCTATATATGATATTTTAAACCGTGGAGTTACCCTTTCCTGTGCTGCAGTTTTAATGACTTTCTATCCACATATCACCCGGTTGTATAACAATGGTAATAAAAAGCTTGCTTTTAAAAATATAAAACGGGCAGTTGCAGTTGAACTTTTTTTGTTTGTTGCCGGTCTCGTACTAATTCTCTTTTTTGGTGTTGATCTATGGAACTTGTTTTTCAAACAAAAAATAACAAACGATGATCTCGTTATTTTATTGCTGATCTATTGTGGTGTATTTATTTGGCAGTTTTGTATCCTGTTACATAAACCTTTAGAGTTAAGAAAGAAAACATGGCTGATGGCTATAGGCGTAGCAATAGCACTCGTATTTAACTCTATAGCAAACATTATACTACTGCAGATGTTTCAAACGCTTCTTGTGCCTGCAGTAACCACACTGCTTGCTTCACTGGTTTACGGATTATTTATAGTTATTTGCCTGTTGTTTAGAAAAAATGATTGAAATAATATTTATCATCTTACTTTCTGCATCATTGTTTGCATTTACTTATTCGTTAAACACAGATGTATTTTTTCCCCCTGCTTTATATAATCTTCTCTGGACGTTTTTGTATGTATTCTATGCTCTGTTTATTATTGGTAAATCTTCAGATTATTATTTTGTTAGCTGGAAAACATTATTAATATTTTTATCAGGACAAACATTGTTTTCTGCAGGAAGTTTATTTGCTGTAAAGAGAAAGGCTCTAGACTTTCAGGAAAGACAACGAAACACACCGGAAGTTTTGTATTCATTAGATAAGATTCTTTTTATCATTCTGCTTGTTCTCTTTCCTCTTTATTTATATAAGATCATAAATCTTGTGAATAACTCGGATGTTCCAGGCCAATTTCTTATCGTTCTTAGATATGAATTCTCTATTGAACAAGCAGATATAGGTTGGATAAAATATACCAATTCACTTGCCTTCTTTACTTTTGCAGTTGCTGTTTACAAGTTCAATTTTACCCAACAAAAACCGAAAGATTTATGGGGCAAACTATATAAATACAGCTTATATACACTTGTTATCGCCTATTCACTTTTATCAGCAGGACGTACTTATATCTTATTCGTTTTTTGTATTTATTTGGGAAGCAGGATCATTAAAAGAAATATCAGGTTTAAAGATTATGCACTTATGTTTCTTTTTGCACTGATCGTATATTCTGTTTTTTCTGTTCTTTTGCAAAAGGGTGGCGATACAGATCAAACATTTACTGAAAACGCCGGCTCTATTTTCAACATTCTCAGTTCCTATATCTTGGCCGGCTTCTACTGTTTTAATTATGTAATTACAGGCAGTTTTCATTTGGATTATGGAGAAAATACCTTTCGGTTTTTTATTGCTATTGCGCATTCAATTGGCATAACAAAAGCAGAACCTAATAATCTTGTTATGCCTTTTATCACAAATCCCATCATTGCAAATACTTATTCAGTCTATTATCCTTACATAAAAGACTTTTCATGGCTTGGCTTATTATTTCTAAGCGTATGGGGTTATATCCACAGCTATTTTTATTATAGAGCAGAGAGAAATTTCAATTATTTTTTTGGGTACAGTTTACTTTTATATCCATTACTAATGTCTTTTTTTCAAGATCAGTATGTAACACTACTATCAACATGGTTGCAAATGATAATTCTTATGCTCATAGCCCAACCTTTTTTTAAATACAGGAATAGTACCAATATAACTTTGGTAACTATAAGTAGCTAGCAAAAATTATACGTACTTATAAGTACTATGAAAGAAGGAATTGATATTATAATAGTGAATTATTATTCTCTGAATAAACTGAAACCTTTATTGAAAAGTATTGAAGCAAGCGATTTTGGTGGTATAGAAGTTTCAATAATAATAGCCAGTAATTCCAACGAAAGAGAATTGAAAGATTTACAAGGACATGAAAACTTACAACTGATTATTAATGATTGTAATAAAGGTTTTGGATATGCATGTAACCAGGCACTCACATCATGTACACATTCATACGTTTTGCTTTTAAATCCGGATACCGTTCTTAAAAAAAACACCTTGTACGACTCTTTTCATTTCATGGAAAAGAATAAAGAAGTAACGGTTCTCGGTGTACAGCATTTGAATACACAAAACGAAATTGCAGCTTCATGCTCAAGATTTCCTCAAGTGCATAATTTCTTGAATGAAATATTTGGCCTAAATAAAATTTTCAAACGTTCTAAAGGCGCATCTTTGATGATTGAGTGGGATCATTCACACTCGGTTCTCGTTGATCAGGTAATGGGTGCTTTTATGTTTATAAGGAAAGAGTTTATAGATAAGTTTGGGTTAATGGATGACCGGTTTTTCATGTTTTATGAAGATATGGACTTTTGCAAAAAAGTATGGAGCAATGGCGGTAAGGTGTATTATAATTCAACAATTCAAGTTGAACATGAAGGAATGAGTTCAACAGAGAATTCAGTAAGTGCAAAACTTTATTATATCATACAAAGCCGCTTGAAATATGCCCGAAAGCATTTTAACTCTCTTAGTTACATAACTCTTTTCATAGCTACTGTTTTTGTTGAGCCCTTCTCAAGAATGGTATTTCAAATATTGAAAGGAAGTAAAAAAGGAATAAAAGAAACCTTCAAAGCATATCTATTATTTTTTAAGAAACAATCTAACTACTCATCAAAAGATACAGGAAAAAAAATACTCTATTTCACAAAATATACTGAAGCTGGCTCAGCAAGCCGTTATAGAAGTTATCAATACTTTCCTTACTTCAAAAAAGAAGGATATACAATTGAATGTAAACCTTTGTTCCCTTCAAAATATATTCAAATACTATATGAAGAAAATAGAAAATCTATTCTGACCATCCTATTTCATTATTGCAAACGCTTCTTTCAAATCCTTTTCTTAAAAAAATATGATATCATTTTTATCGAACGGGAACTCTTTCCCTTTGTACCATACTTTATTGAAAAATGGTTATTGAGAAATAAGAAAAATATCATACTTGATTTTGACGATGCAATCTTTCACATTTATGACCAAACTAAAAATCCTGTCATACAAAAGCTTTTAGGAAGCAAAATAAACCGATTGGTAAAGCTTGCAGATGTGGTTATAACCGGAAGTCCATATTTAACCAACACACTGAGAAAATATAATCCTAACACTATTGAGATCCCAACCTCGATTGTTTTTGAAAATTATAATAAACCTATCATTGCAACATCCCGGAAAACATTTAGAATTGGCTGGATAGGTTCCGGTACAACCAGTTGCTATCTCTCAATTGTTACCGAAGCAATTAGAAGAATACAAACTAAATACGATATCGAACTTTTCCTCATCGGATTTAATAAAAAAGACCTTCATCTGCTTGATGGTATCAATTACAAACTGGAAAATTGGAATAGTGAAACAGAAGTGCCGCTTCTTCACTCATTTGACATTGGTATAATGCCTTTAGCGGATGAACCTTTTGAAAAAGGAAAATGCGGATTTAAACTTGTGCAGTATATGGCTTGTGGCGTACCTACTATTTCAACTCCATTAGAAGCAAATGTAAAGATCAACAGAAACAGCAAAAATCTTCATGCAAATTCTACAACTGAATGGGAAGCCTGTTTTGAAAAAGTAATTAATGAGAAAATATATTTTAAACAAATAGTTGGTGAAGAAAATATAAGAATTGTAGAACATTATTATTCTGTAGAAGCGAATTATAAATATTATCTCGATATTTTTGACTTGGTGCTCGCTTCTGAACCAACAAAAATAAAAGAGAAAGAAAAGCTTCATTTTGAAATATGCAATGTAGCTGAAGTATAAAACGGCCCTTAAGCGAGAGTTAATCCAATATCTAAAATTCAAAAAGTATCTTTCCATCCTAATGCCCCGTGTAATTCAAATATTAAGTCGGTTTGTTATTGGAGGGCCTGCCACAATAACCGCAACTCTTACTAAATTCCTTCAGCCGGAATTTGAAACATTACTGATTGTTGGAGGAAAAGATGATCATGAAAAAGACGCTGCACATATTGTTGAAGATATGGGTATACGTGTTGTTCAGGTAGAAGCAATGAAACGAGCAGTGAATCCGAAACTTGATTATACATCTTATCAAACGATAAAGAAAGTTATTAAAGAGTTTGAACCTGATATTGTTCACACACATTCGGCAAAAGCAGGAATTATCGGCCGATTGGCTGCAAAACGTTGCCATGTTCCCGCCATTATTCACACTTTTCATGGCCATGTTTTTCATAGCTATTTTAATAAAGCAAAAACAAATGCCATTATTCAAACAGAACGTTTTTTAGCTAATATCTCTGATGGCATCGTTGCAATCAGTAATCAGCAGAAGCATGAACTGGCGGATGTGTATAAGGTATGCAAACCTGACAAAGTAAAAATTATTCCTTTAGGTTTAGATATTCACAAGTTTCAAAAGGACCAATGTGCAAAAAGAAGAATTTTCAGAAGCAGATATTTAATTGACGAAGATGAAGTTGCTATTGGTCTGGTTGGCAGAATAGTTCCAATAAAAAACCATGATTTTTTTATTGATGTTGCCGCTGAAGTATTAAAGAAAACAAATAAAAAAGTACGGTTTGTTATTATTGGCGATGGGGATTTACGAATAGATATAGAGTCGAAAATAAAAGAAAAAAAGCTTGACTACTGTTACTTTCCTGATGAACAGAAAAAAGCTGCTGTTATATGCACTTCATGGATTACAAATATTGATTTTGCTTTTGCAGGACTTGATATTGTTGCTTTAACTTCTTTGAATGAAGGCACGCCTGTTTCGCTGATAGAAGCACAGACTGCCGGGAAACCGGTAGTGTCAACTAATGTGGGAGGTGTTCGCGATACGGTGATAGATGGAAAAACAGGTTTTTTAGTGAATAGTTTTGATGTGAATACCTTTGCCAACTATTTAATAAAGCTATTAGAAAATCCTTTTCTTAGAAAACAAATGGGAGATGCAGGCAATTATTTTGCTACCGAAAAATTTTCGAATGAAAGATTGCTGCATGACATAAAGGAGTATTATCATTTTTTATTGAACAAATAACAAAACACCAATGAAAATTCTTATCACAGGCACTGCAGGTTTTATCGGCTTTCACCTTACGAATCGTTTATTAAAAGATGGACACACTGTTATTGGTGTGGATACTATTAATGATTATTATGATGTGAATCTTAAATATAACAGACTTCAATTTGCAGGCATCGGCAAGAATAATATTGAATACAATAAAAAAGCAGAAAGCGATAAATCATCTTATTCTTTTTACCAGCTTCATCTCGAAGACAAACAAAATCTTGAGAAGGTTTTTGCAAACGAACAACCTGATGTTGTTGTTAATCTTGCTGCACAGGCCGGCGTTCGTTACAGCTTAACAAATCCTGATGCGTATGTAAACAGTAACATTGTTGGCTTTGTAAATATTCTTGAATGCTGCAGGCACAACAATGTTAAACATCTTGTATATGCCAGCAGTTCAAGTGTTTATGGATTGAATGATGAAAACCCTTTTTCAACAGCGCACAATGTTGATCATCCGATATCTCTATATGCAGCAAGTAAAAAAAGCAATGAATTGATGGCACATGTTTACAGCCATCTTTTCAATATTCCTACAACCGGTCTTCGCTTTTTTACAGTTTATGGTCCATGGGGCAGACCTGATATGGCGCTTTTCATCTTCACAAAAAATATTCTTGAAAACAAACCCATTCAAATATTCAATAATGGAAATATGCTGCGTGACTTTACCTATATAGATGATATTGTAGAAGGCATTGTACGGGTTATTCATCATGCACCGCAAAGCAATGAAAACTGGAAGGCAAGCACCTCTGATGCATCTATGTCAAGTGCGCCTTATAAAGTGTACAACATAGGCAATAATGCACCTGTGAGATTGATGGATTTTGTTGAAGCTATCGAAAAAGAAACTGGTAAAGAAGCAATAAAAGATTTTCAGCCGTTGCAGCCCGGTGATGTTCCTTCAACTTATGCGGATGTTACCGATCTTATCAACGATCTTGGTTACAAACCCGCTACGTCTATCCAACACGGTATTCAACAATTTATCAACTGGTACAAAAACTATTATAGCGTTCACTAAATTTTTCATTCAACCCTGCCGCAGTATCACCAATTTAGCTTTACTTGCGTCGCACTCTTGTACAGCAACAATACTATTCGGCATTTTAAAACAAACAATGCATGTCAAAGAAGATTATCATCACAGGTGGAGCAGGTTTTATCGGCTCTCATGTTGTAAGATTATTTGTAAACAAATACCCTGATTATACCATCATCAATCTGGATGCACTTACGTATGCAGGCAATCTTGAAAACTTAACGGATATTCAGGATAAACCAAATTATGTTTTTGAAAAAGCAGACATCCTTAAGGTTGATGAATTGAAAGCTGTATTTGATAAATACGATGCAACGGATGTTATTCACCTGGCTGCAGAATCACATGTTGACCGTTCTATTTTATCTCCGCTTGATTTTATTTATACAAACATTGTTGGTACTGTTAACCTGCTGAATGTGGCGAAAGATTTTTGGAAAAACGATATAAGTAATCATCGTTTTTACCATATTTCAACAGATGAAGTTTATGGTACTTTAGGCGATGAGGGTTTCTTTACAGAAACAACATGTTATTCACCTAATTCACCTTATTCAGCAAGTAAAGCTTCTTCCGATCATTTTGTAAGAGCTTACGGCGAAACATATCATCTTCCAATTGTTGTTACAAATTGTTCCAATAATTACGGCCCTAATCAATTCCCTGAAAAACTTATTCCTTTATTCATCCACAACATTCTTCAGAAAAAACCTTTACCTGTTTATGGAAAAGGTGAAAACACAAGAGACTGGCTTTTTGTAATTGATCATGCACGTGCAATTGATCTTGTTTTTCATGAAGGAAAAGATAAAGAAACCTATAACATTGGTGGATTCAATGAATGGAAAAATCTTGATCTTATCAAACTGCTTTGCAAACTGATGGATGAAAAATTGGGCAGAGCAGCAGGGGAAAGTGAAAAGCTTATCACTTATGTAAAAGACAGGCCTGGCCACGATTTACGGTATGCTATTGATGCAACAAAGATCAATAAAGAATTGGGCTGGAAACCTTCTGTAACATTCGAAGAAGGCTTAAGTAAAACAATTGACTGGTATCTTGAAAATCAGCAGTGGCTTCTGGATGTAACAAGTGGTGCATACAAACAATACTACGAAAAACAATACGCTGAAAGATAATATTACTGTTTTACAATGCCGAATAAAGTACAAGGCGTTGAAGTGAGTGATACAACGAAAGTATCATAACAGTAATACAGATGATTCAACAAAACCTTTAGAAAATATGAAGATAGAGCAAACAAAACTACAAGGTTGTTTTATAATTCACGATACGGTTTTTAAAGATGAACGGGGTTACTTTTTTGAAAGCTTCAATAAAAAAAAGTTCACGGATTTAACGGGAATGGATGTTGAATTTGTGCAGGATAATCAATCCAAATCAACAAAGGGAGTATTACGTGGATTGCATTTTCAAACAGGCGATGCAGCACAGGCAAAACTGGTTCGTGTATTGAAAGGTTCTGTACTTGATGTAGCAGTTGATATTCGTAAAGGCTCTCCCACTTTTGGGGAACATGTAGTAGTAGAACTGAGCGAAAACTCTCACACACAATTTTTTGTACCACGAGGTTTTGCACATGGTTTTGTTGTATTAAGTGATACTGCAACTTTCTTTTATAAATGTGATAATTATTATAACAAGCAGGCAGAAAGCGGTTTGATGTATAACGATGCATCATTAAAAATTGACTGGCATTTACCTGAAAACGAATTAATATTATCAGAAAAAGACAAACAGAATTTAACCCTTGATCAACTTATAAAAACCCTGTAATTATTTACTAAAAACAAGCGCATGAAAGGAATTATTCTTGCTGGCGGATCGGGAACAAGACTGTATCCAATAACAAAAGGCATCAGTAAACAATTAATGCCTATTTATGATAAACCGATGATCTATTATCCATTGTCGGTATTAATGCTTGCAGGCATTCATGAAATTCTGATTATCACAACACCTGAAGATTCTGCACAGTTTCAAAGATTATTGGGAGATGGTTCTGCTATTGGCTGTTCTTTTTCTTATGCTATCCAGGAAAAGCCAAACGGACTTGCACAAGCTTTTGTAATTGGCGGAGAATTTATTGGCAAGGATAAAGTTGCGTTAGTTTTGGGTGATAATATTTTTTATGGTTCAGGTTTTAGTAAACTTGTTCAATCATTCAACAATGTAGATGGCGCTGCTATTTTTGCTTATGAAGTAAGTGATCCTGAAAGATACGGAGTGGTTGAATTCGACAACACTTTTAAAGCACTTTCGATTGAAGAAAAACCAAAGCAGCCGAAATCAAATTATGCTGTTCCGGGCTTGTATTTTTATGATAATGAAGTAGTAACTATTGCAAAAAACATCCAGCCTTCACCTCGTGGCGAATACGAAATCACTGATGTAAATAAAGTCTATCTCGAAGCTGGCAGTTTAAAAGTTGGGGTGATGGATCGTGGTGTTGCCTGGCTCGATACTGGTACATTTGATTCGTTAAGCGATGCAAGTGAATTTGTTCGTGTAATTGAAAAAAGGCAGGGGCAAAAGATCGGTTGTATTGAAGAAATTGCGTATCGCATGGGCTTTATTAATCATGATACTTTAATGGAACTTGCCAAACAATATGCAAAAAGTGGTTACGGCGCTTATCTTGAAAGGGTGAAATAGAACTTTCAACCTCTTTTAAATAAAAAATCCCGCTCAAAACGAACGGGATTTTTTATTGAGAACCTTATTAAGATTAAACTTTGGCTTCTTTCTCTTTCTTCTTCAATTCAAATTTTATCTTCTGGTTTTCCTGGTCAAATTCAGCGAGCAAAGTGTCACCGGTTTTCACATTCATACTCAGAATTTCTTCTGCCAAAGGATCTTCAAGATATTTCTGAATAGCACGATGCAATGGCCTTGCACCAAACTGTACATCATAACCTTTCTCAGCTATAAAATTCTTTGCTTCTTCTGTTATTTCTAAAGTGAAACCAAGATTAGCAAGACGTTTATAAACACCTTTCATTAATATATCAATGATCTCGAAGATGTGCTCTTTGGTAAGAGAATTAAAGATAACAACATCATCAATCCTGTTCAAAAACTCGGGAGAGAAGGTACGCTTCAAAGCTTTTTCTATAACCGCTTTGTTGTTTTCCTCCTGGTTTTGCAAACGGTTTGCAGTAGCGAAACCAACACCATCACCAAACTCTTTCAACTGGCGAACACCAATGTTTGAAGTCATGATGATAAGCGTGTTTTTAAAATCTATCTTTCTGCCCAAACCATCTGTCAATACGCCATCATCCAAAACCTGTAAAAGAATATTGTAAATATCAGGATGTGCTTTTTCGATTTCATCCAACAATATTACACTGTAAGGTTTGCGACGAACTTTTTCAGTTAACTGACCGCCTTCTTCATAACCAACATAACCCGGAGGCGCACCAATCAAACGGCTTACAGTAAATTTCTCCATATATTCACTCATGTCAATGCGAATCAGCGCATCTTCAGAATCGAACATATATCTTGCCAAAGCTCTTGCCAATTCCGTTTTACCAACACCTGTCGGGCCTAAAAAGATGAAAGTACCAATCGGTTTCTTTGGATCTTTCAAACCAACACGGTTACGCTGTATAGCTTTAACTACTTTAGAAATCGCTTCGTCCTGGCCTACTACCATTTGCTTCATGTCATCAGACATTTTACGCAACTTCTCTGTTTCTGCCTGAACCATACGTTTAACCGGAATACCCGTCATCATACTCACAACTTCAGCAATTGCTTCTTCATCAATCGGGTAACGCTTGTGTTTGCTTTCTTCTTCCCAGATATTTTTGGCCTTATCCAGTTCCTCACCCAAACGTTTCTCTGTATCACGCAAAGCAGCAGCTTCTTCAAAACGCTGGCTTTTTACCACTTTGTTTTTTTCCTGCTTGATATCCTCGATCTGTTTTTCAAGATCAAGAATATTTTGCGGCACATTGATGTTTTTCAGATGCACCCTTGCACCTACTTCATCCAACACATCGATTGCTTTATCCGGCAATAGGCGGTCGGTCATGTAACGATCACTAAGTTTAACACAAGCATCAATAGCGTCATCACTATAAATTACATTATGGTAATCTTCGTATTTAGATTTGATATTATTCAATATCTGTATAGTTTCATCTACACTTGGCGGATCAACCATTACCTTTTGAAAACGACGATCTAAAGCGCCATCTTTTTCAATGTACTGACGATATTCATCCAAAGTAGAAGCACCTATACATTGCAATTCACCTCTTGCTAAAGCAGGTTTGAAAATATTGCTTGCATCGAGAGAACCACTTGCACCGCCTGCACCAACGATAGTATGAATTTCATCTATGAAAAGAATCACATCGCGGTTCTTCTCCAATTCATTCATTATCGCTTTCATGCGCTCTTCAAACTGGCCACGGTATTTTGTACCGGCAACCAAAGCAGCAAGATCAAGGCTGATTACCCTTTTGTCAAACAAAACGCGGCTTACTTTACGTTGAACAATACGCAAAGCCAAACCTTCCACGATTGCTGTTTTACCTACACCTGGTTCGCCTATTAGTATAGGATTGTTCTTTTTACGACGGGATAAAATCTGCGAAACACGTTCAATTTCCTCCTCCCTGCCAACGATCGGGTCAAGTGAACCGCTTTCTGCCAGTTTAGTTATATCCCTTCCGAAATTATCCAGAACAGGCGTTTTGCTTTTTGCATTACTGCCCTGTTTACTGCGGGAAGGTGAGGAATAACTGCCACGTTTTTCATCATCAAAATCATCGTCGTCGTTCTCAGTGTATTCGCTTCTTGGGTCGTTACTGCGAACTACACCAATTTCGTTGCGGAAAATGTCGTAATCCACATCAAATTGTCCGAGTATCTGTGTTGCGATGTTTTCTTTGTTTTTGAGTATAGATAACATCAGGTGTTCTGTTTCAACCAAAGGGCTTTTTAGAGCTTTCGCTTCAAGAACAGTAACACGAATCACTTTCTCTGCCTGTTTGGTTAAAGGCAAACTATTAATGTTTGCAATGTTTTTACCTGTTTTATCTTTTACAGCGAGTTCAACTTCTTTACGCAGTTCATATAAATCAACATGTAGCTGTTTCAAAACTTTGATAGCTGTATTTTCACCCTCTCTTATCAATCCCAACAACAGATGTTCCGTACCAATAAAATCATTCCCCAGCCTCAGCGCTTCCTCCCTGCTGAACGAAATGATCTCTTTTACCTGAGCTGAAAAATTATTATCCATGATTTATAAATTGATATTACAAGTATAAAAAATATTTTTGAGCATTCTTATCATTCATTATGCACAAGCTGTTAATGAAACAATAATTACCATTATGAAGTTCAAAATTGATACCAAGGAAAAATTTACGGTAATTACGCCGAATGAGGAAAGTTTAGATGCCAATATAGCAGGAGAGCTTTCAATTACCGCCATTTCTGTTTTACAAAAGCCGCCCCGCAATGTTATTCTCAAGCTTTCTAATGTTGTTTCAATTGAAGATGAAGCAGCAAAACTCCTGGCGCAACTACAGCAAGATTTTTATGAAAATAATGCATCTTTTGTAATATGCGAAATTAAACCTGCCTTAGAAAAAAAACTGGAAGACCTCGAATTGCTGGAATTGATGAACATTACGCCAACTGAAAGCGAGGCATGGGATATTGTGCAGATGGAAGAGATTGAAAGAGAATTGCTTGATGGAGATGATGTTTGAACGAGGATTTTGATGGATTGAAATGATTTGAATGGAAACATTAAAATCAATTACTCAAAAAATCCTGTAATCAGGATTCAAACCATAAAAAAAGGCCTGTAAAAAAACAGGCCTTGATAATGTTTAAGCTGCTTGTCTTTGTTTTTTTCTTTTTATTTGAGTGATGATAGAATCTAAAGCGCAATCAAAAGATTCTTCAAAAGATTTAGAGGTAGCTTTTACGAAAAAACTGTGACGGGGAATTTGAACTCTGATTTCAGCGATCTTATCTTTAATTGTGTGTACTAAATTATCCAATTTGAGATACACGTCCACTTTAACAATCCGATCATGGAAGTTTTCAAGCTTCTTTAATTTTTTACTTACATGATCTACAAGTTTTACGTCTGCGTCAAAGTGCACAGTTTGGATGTTTACATTCATAGCAAATCGCTTTTAACGGTGAACAATAAATAAAGAACTTTATAGAGTAATTTTTTCTTTACATAGGCATTGAATTACTACTCCAAGTTAAATTACCATTGCCATAAAATCAAATTTTTTATTTCCTTTTTCCGTAAGATTAACAGTAAAAAATTACTCTTGCTAAAAACAATTTTAAACGATGTTTTTTTAAAAAATATTCGACAAAAACGGTTTTTGTTAGATAATAACAAAACGGCTTCAAAAGGATTTCACAATATTTTCTTGGCTACTTTTTCTATAGTCAAGCCTTGCACAAGAATTGAAAATGCAACAATAAAATAGGTAAGCGATATCCAAAGATCCTTACCTGCTTCAACCGGTAATACCAAAGCAAGTGCAATAGAAATACCACCACGTAAGCCACCCCACGTTAGAATCGTAAGTGTTTCATGCGATATTTTTTCTTTAAAACCTACAGCTCTCGAAGGAAGATATAAAGAAACATATCTTGCAATTAGCATAACCAGAATGGTGATGAAACCAATTTCAATATAATTTATTAGAAAATTCAGAAGCAATAATTCAAGGCCTATCAGTACAAATAAAATGGCATTCAATATTTCATCAATCAATTCCCAAAATTTATCAAGGTATTCTTTTGTGGTATTGGACATGGCAGTTCTTTTACCTTTATTGCCAACAATAATTCCTGCAAACACCATCCCCAAAGGACCAGAAACATCAAGGTAATGCGTAAGTAAATACCCCCCCATAACAAGTGCAATTGTAAGCAAAACTTCAACTTTGTAATCATCCACTCTCTTTATAAAAAAAATGGTTATCCAGCCAAGAGCTGCGCCAACCAAGACGCCGCCAATAGCTTCCCTTGCAAACAGTAAAAGCACATCGTCCCATTTCACTGTATTACCGGGTATATTTAAACGTAGAAGCGTAATAAATAACACAACGGCAATACCATCGTTAAACAAAGATTCTCCTGCAATTTTTGTTTCAAGAGACTTGGAAAAATTCGATCTTTTTAAAACACTTATAACGGCAACAGGATCTGTTGGAGAAATTAATGCGCCAAACATTAAACAATGTAACAGTGGCATGCTTATGTTGAAAAATGGTAACAAGTAAAACATGGCAATACCAATAAGAAAAGCGGATATCACAACTCCAATAGTTGAGAATAATATCACTGCAACTTTTTCTTTTTTCAGTTCATCAATATTAACCCGTATGGCACTTGCAAAAAGCAGGAAGTTGAGCATGTAACCAAGAAGCAATTCAGTAAAATCAAATTTCCGAAGCAGATCCGCCACAGGATTTGTTATCGCCGGTTTTATATTGCTAAAAAATAATAAACCAAGTGATGTAAGTAAAGCAATAAACATCAAACCAATTGCAGATGGAAGTTTTAGAAAACGATAATTGACATAAGCAAACAAAGCGCATAAAACGATAAGTATAGAAAAGGCGTTGTAAAAATTCATACACTGACTATTCCTTCTGAAATTTATAAAATATCTGCGTTAATATCTATAAACAAAAAAGAGGCCTTAAGCCTCTTTCGATATTCTCCTTCTAAAGAATTATGTATTTATTAATCTAATTTCAACACTGCAAGAAATGCTTCCTGTGGCACTTCAACGTTTCCAATTTGCCGCATACGCTTTTTACCTTCCTTCTGTTTCTCCAATAGCTTACGTTTACGACTGATATCACCTCCATAACATTTTGCAGTAACATCTTTACGCATTGCACTAATATTCTCACGTGCAATTATCTTCGCTCCTATTGCTGCCTGAATTGCGATCTGGAATTGTTGACGCGGCAACAACTCTTTCAGTTTTTCACACAATTTTCTGCCAAAATCCTGCGCTCTGCTACGATGTATCAAAGCACTCAATGCATCTACTTTATCGTTATTCAAAAGAATATCCATCTTTACTATATCGCTTTCACGATAATCAATTGGTGAATAATCAAAAGATGCATAACCACGGGTCTGACTTTTCAGTTTGTCATAAAAATCAAATACAATTTCTGTAAGTGGCATTTCGAAAATAAGTTCCACCCGTGTTGGAGTAAGGTAACTTTGATTGATAAGAATACCGCGTTTGCCTAAACACAAGGTCATAATGTTACCGATATATTCTGGCAAAGTAATGATCTGCGCTTTGATGAAAGGCTCTTCAATCTTTTCAAGTTTTGTAACATCCGGCATTTGTGCGGGATTATTTACAACAAGACTTTCACCTCTTGTTGTATAAGCATGGAAACTAACGTTTGGAACAGTTGTTATAACCGTTTGATTAAACTCACGTTCCAATCTTTCCTGAATAATTTCCATGTGCAGCAATCCAAGAAAACCGCAACGGAAACCAAAACCAAGTGCCTGTGAAGTTTCGAGTTCATACGTAAGCGAAGCATCGTTAAGCTGAAGCTTATCCATGCAATCACGCAGTTCCTCAAAATCTTCTGTAACAACAGGGAAGATACCTGCAAAAACCATCGGCTTTACTTCTTCAAAACCCTCAATTCTTTCACCGGGGTTTGCAGCAAGCGTAATAGTATCACCAACCTTTACTTCTTTTGCATTTTTTATGCCTGTAATAATGTATCCAACATCGCCTGCACTTACCTGGTTTGTCGGTGAAAGACCGAATTTTAAAACGCCTACTTCATCTGCAAAATAATCCTCGTTTGTTGCTACAAATTTTATTTTATCGCCTTTTTTTAAGGTGCCATTAAACACACGAAAATAAGCTATGATACCACGAAAACTATTGAAAACGCTATCAAATATTAGTGCCTGCAAGGGTGCCTCAGGATTGCCTTTTGGTGGTGGAATTCTTTTAACGATCGCTTCAAGAATTTCTTCCACACCAATACCTGTTTTACCGCTTGCAAGTAAAATTTCTTCTTCCTTGCAACCGATCAAATCCATGATCTGATCTTTTACTTCCGGTATCATGGCGCCATCCATATCAATCTTATTGATAACCGGGATAATTTCAAGATCATTCTCAATAGCGAGATATAAGTTACTGATGGTTTGAGCTTGTATGCCCTGCGTTGCATCAACCAATAATAAAGCGCCTTCGCAGGCTGCCAATGCACGGCTAACCTCATAACTAAAATCTACGTGACCTGGTGTATCAATTAAATTGAAGATGTAAGTTTTATTTTGATGAACGTATTGCATTTGAATGGCATGACTTTTTATCGTGATGCCTTTTTCGCGTTCCAGATCCATGTCATCTAACACCTGGTTCATCATATCTCTTTCCCCAATAGTCTTTGTGTTCTCCAGCAAACGGTCGGCTAAAGTACTTTTTCCGTGATCTATATGTGCAATAATGCAGAAATTTCTAAGTTGATCCATAAGGCGCAAAGATAGTAATTCGGCAACTGCTCTTTAAGCTTTATCAATATATTTACAAGTAAAAAAGACACACTATAAATTCCACCTTTTATACATTTCAACCCATCTTTTCAAGTTATTGCCGCTTGTATAATTTGCTCATACTTTTGCTTTTGTATTATTAATTAGAGATTGATAAATTTCCACGATTTGCTTTCCGATGGTATTATAATTAAATTTTTCTGTCGCATTTTTTGAGATTGCTTCGCGATCATAGGAAGAATAGTGGATAAAGATGTGACGCATAGCCTGAAATAACTGTTCTTCATTTTGAGACTCAATTAATAATCCATCGCTTTTATTTACAACTTCTGAAACGCCGCCAACATTTGTACTGATAACGGGCAATCCGCAGCATAACGCTTCAAGAATAACACAGGGAAGATTTTCGAAGCGGCTGAATAAAATAAATGCATTTGATTTTTGCATTTCTGATGCCACTTGCGCATATGGAATTTCGCCTGTAAAATAAATTTTTTCTGCAGAAGTTAAATGCTTCGATAATGCTATTAGTTCCTTTGATGCTGGCCCAGCCATAACAAGTTTGCAGTTAGAATATATTGAACAAAATTTATCAAACACCTTTAAAATTGCTTCTGGATTTTTTTGATAATTAAGCGTTGAAACATGCAGAAATACAAATTCTTTTTGCTGATAAGGTTTGTAAAAAAGTTGAGTTGTATCAACAACATTTGGTACAACTTTATAAGGAACACGTGCAACAACTCTTTGAATTGTTTTTCCTAAATCGTTGCTAACAGGTAAAAACAATAAAGCGTTTACAAAAATTTTTTTTGTATAATATTTGAAAAGAAAAGAACGGTTGCGATAATTATCAATAGCATTACTCTTATAAATCGTCCAGTGTTCTGTTACTACATACGGAAGATTATATTTTCGCTTCAGCCATAAAGCGATAATTCCGGCTTTCATCGGAATATGCACATGAACAATATCAGGCTTACCATTTTTTGCAAAATAAAATTCAAGTTCTTGCTTGTATATTTTTAAATACCTGTGATATGAAGTTAGCCTATCAATAAAATGCCTGTTTCTTTTTTTAAAGAGGATAATAATTTCTGATAAATTTTTTGCAGAAGTTCTTGATGCATCTATTTCTGAAACAACATATTTGTACTCCACGCCTTCAACATGTATCACATCTGTTTTACAGAATGCAGCAACAGCCTTTGCATGACGCTGAATAAAATCGCCATTCCATTCATCTTTTTTATTTGGATACCAGCTTGTAAGCCATAAAGCTTTTATCATTCCTTATTCGTTTGAAGCATGTTTTTCAGCCATGCATAATCCGATCTTCTCCATTTAAAAAAATCAATCATACTAATATGATAGTCCTTATAAAACTGCCTTAATGCATAAGCAAGATTTAATCCATAACCAATAGTGCTGATAACAGCAGCCGCATAAATACCGTAAATCGATACAAAAAAATAATCAGCAATAAAAACAAATATCAAAGCAGCAAAAGCACCTTTCACATTTATCATCACATTGCCTTTTCCTGAAAAATATGCTGACAAAAGTGCTAGCACTGATAAAAAATAAATGCCGGGTGTAAGCAATATAAACGGCGTCTTCATATCATTAAAAGTAGGGCCGAATACTGCGATAAAAATGTTATTGCCAAACAGGATTGCTACGATAAGTATTATGATGAAAACCTGTGCAAACAAACGTGCCAGAATCATAACAGAATTATTTACCACTTTACGGTCGAAACCGCTTGCTACTTGCGGAAAAACAGCACTCGCAATAATTTGCGGTATCACCCATAATATTTGTCCAAGCTTTGAAACCTGTATGTAATTACCAAGATCTTTAGGAGAAGAAACAGGACTGTTATTTACAAACCAATAATCGATCCGGTAAACAAGAAAAAAGATAATATTCGCAGCTAATGCAAGAGCGGAATAACGAAATAGTTTTTTAAAATCAACAACAGAAGGAAAGTGTACTTCTTTGTAACTTTTATTTTTTATAGCAAACGCAAACATCATTACCAATCCTTGCGCAACGAAAAGAAGAAAATAAATATCAAGAATAGCTTTTACAGGTAAATAAATTATTTGTAAGAATGATTTCGGAATGATGATAACAAAAGAAATATTCAGCACAAACATGATACAATTAGGAGCGAGAAAATTTCCCTGTGCATAAAACAAATTTGCACCGTATATCATCATCAATTGTCCCAAAATGTAACAGACCGCATAAAGAAAAATTTTGTTATGCGAAACAATGTCGTTCTTAATAAAATTACCTGGATAAAAAAACAGAGTGAGGCAAACAATAATTGTAATGACAAGTATCCAGATCACACTAAACCAAAATAATCTATTATAACCAACTTTTTGTGAAGAACCGAAATAGGTAAGCCCAGCTTCTAAACTAAACCCAACGATTAATTGAATAAAAGCAAGAATACTTGATAAATAATACAACCAACCCGAAATACTTGCCTCCAGGTAACGCGATAAAAAAACATTCACCAGCAGTAGTGAAAAAAAATACAATCCTCTCCAGAGAATGCTTTGCTTCAGCAAGTTTTTAAATTGCATTCTTCGTACTTATTCCTTTTATGATGAAGCCATTTCCTGTGCCCAATTATCACGTTCATCAGGAGAAAACTTCCAGGGAGCAAAATTATTTTCAGTATTACTAAACATGGAATTCCATTCCTGTGGCGCATTACTTTCTTCCATTATCATATACCTGCGTAACTGGATAATGATATCAAGCGGACTAATGTTAACAGGACATTCCTGCACACAAGCCTGGCAGGTTGTGCAGGCACGCAAAGCTTCTTCACTTATGTAATCTCTCAGTAAAGCTTTGCCATCATCTACAAATGTTTTGTTTTTATTAATATTTCTGCCTACATCTTCCGCCCTGTCTCTTGTACGCATCACAATTCTGCGTGGACTTAACACTTTACCTGTGATGTGTGCAGGGCACGCTGCCGTGCATCTTCCACATTCTGTGCAACTGTATGCATCCAGCAAATTCTTCCAACTCAGATCAAATATATCTTTGGCACCAAAGCGTTTTGGTGATTGTTCTACAGTTTCTGATGAAGGTGCAGTTTCTGGTTGCATCGCATACAAAATTTCTCTTTGAATCTCCGGCATATTATCAATTTTACCCTGCGGCTCCAAAGGTGTATAATAGGTATTTGGAAAAGCAAACAGAATATGCAAATGTTTTGAATAAGGCAGATAATTTAAGAAAGCAAAAATGCCAAAAATGTGAAGCCACCAACATGTTCTTTCCAACACAATCAATCCGTCATTGCTCATGCCCTGTAATAAAGGATGCAGTAAAGAAGAAAAAATAAAATCTCCGGTTTTATGTTGCGCATATTCGCCATAACCTCTTTGCTGTAAAATGGTATCAGCCGCATTCATAGTAAGAAACAAAGTCATTAAGATGATCTCAGTTATTAGAATGTAATTGGCATCACTCTTAGGCCACCCATTTAATTCTTTGTTCCATAAACGTGGCACTCGCACAACGTTTCTCCTGATTAGAAAAATAACACAAGCTGTTAGCACACCTACTGCTAAAAATTCAAAACTGTTGATAAGCCAAGGGTACAAACTTCCCAAAGGCTGTGCAAACAAACGATGCTTTCCCAGCAACCCATCCAATGCAATTTCAAGCACTTCTATGTTTATAATGATAAAACCTGCGTAGATCACAAAGTGCATTACGGCAACCAAAGGTTTTCGGAACATTTTCTTTTGACCAAAGGCGATCAATAAAACATTTCTCCATCTTTCTGCAGGCCTTTCATTTAAATCTTCATCTCTTCCCAATAAAATATTTCTTCTTATCCTGCCCACATTCCTGCTGAATAACCAAATCGCTGCAATTACAAGTATAATAAAAGCAAGTTGTGCTATAATATGCATAAACCTAAGTTATGATGCTAAGATATAGTTTTTGCAATTTGCATAGTATTGCAGTAGCTTATAATGTTATTACTTTTGAAAAATAAACGATAAGAATGTTTGAGAAGAATTATATTTTAAGTAAGGAAGCTGCTCAGGAAAAATTGCACCGGATGGCACTTGAAATTGCAGAAAACATTAGTGAAGAAGATGTGCCGCTTGTGCTAATAGGCATACGGCAAAGCGGTTTAGCTATTGCGGAGAAGTTGAGTGTTTACCTGATGCAATACGTTAAAGTGTTTGTCCAGATACTTTCGGTATCGTTTGATAAACATTTACCTACAGATGTTGCAATAAGCGAAGGCGTGGATTTTAATAACAAAAATATCATCATTGTTGATGATGTAAGCAATACCGGTCGCACCTTAATGTATGCCTTAAAACCACTTCTGGATTTTCATCCAAAACGAGTGCAAACACTTGTATTAGTAGAACGCATGCATAAATTATATCCGATTAAACCCGATTACGTAGGACTTTCTGTCGCAACAACTACACAGGATTATATTCAGGTTGAAACAGAAAACGGGGAAGTTACAGGAGCTTACATAAGATAGGCACACAACAACATTGAAATACTATATTAAACCATTATAGTGCTATAATACTATATTCGTTTATTATAGTATTTAAACACTATATTTGTCTTTAAAAGGTTCCGGTGCCAGATAAGTATAAAAAAGCTGCAGTGATAACAGGAGATGTTATAGGCTCTACAAAGCTCACGCCAGTACGGAGAAGAAAACTTCAAAATCTCATAAAAAAATTTATTGAAAGTACTTCTGATAAATTTCCCGATTTCAAAGCAGAACAATTCAGGGGAGATAGCATTCAGGCTATATTAACACGTCATCTTTCTTTAGCGCTATTAGCGTCCTTAACCATGCAGACCAACTTGATAAGTCATGGCTTTGGCATAAGATTATCTATTGGCATTGGCGAAATAAGTTTTAAGAGTAAAAATGTAATTACTTCCGACGGTTCTGCTTTCCAGGTATCAGGAACAATGATTGATGAAATAAAAAAAAGAAACGAATACATAAGTGTTGCCTCAACTTTTGACAATTTCAATAAAGAGTGGACAGTTCATTCTGCAACGTTGAATTACATTTTAGAACGCTTAACCATACAGCAGGCTCAGGCAGTTTACCTGCAAATGCAAAATCTTACACAGGAAGAAATTGCAATAAAACTAAAAATATCCCAGCCATCAGTTCATCAGCGTTTGCAGGCCGCAGGCTGGCCTGTTATCAATAGAATATTGCAACGGTTTACAACAGCCGTATCGTCTTTATAATTATATTTATAACATGCTTGTATTTTATCAATGGTTGTTTGCTCATTTGTTTGTTGATTTTGTTTTGCAGTCAAAAAAAATGGTACAAAACAAAAAACGCTTAGGCTATCGTTCCGGTGCTTTATACTTACATTGCTTTTTACAAGCTCTCGCTATTTATCTTGTAACGCCGGATAAGAATCTTTGGATCGTTCCGGTAGTTGTTTTCATAACACACTTTATTATTGATTTATGGAAACTTAATCAGAAAGAAAACCTTTTATCTTTTATAATTGACCAAACACTGCATATGATTGTACTATTTCTATTATGGTTATGGTTATACCAGCCTGAGTTATGGCTAAAAACAAAACTATTTGACTGGTTTAATAATAAAACCTTATGGCTTACTGCAACAGGTTATTTGTTTGTAATATTTCCTTTGGCGTACATGCTTGATTATGCAACACAAAAATGGCGGAAGGAAGCAGAAGAAGATCTTGACCGCTCTGCTATAAGTTTAAGTGAAGCTGGTAAATGGATCGGCATTTTCGAAAGAATATTAGTGCTTACTTTTATTCTTACCACACACTATGAAGGAATTGGCTTTTTAATTGCTGCAAAATCTATCCTTCGTTTCAATGATATTAAAGGACATAATGTTCGTAAGGAAGCAGAGTATATTTTGATCGGAACGCTTATGAGTTTCTCCGCTTCTATTATCACCGGATTGATTGTTATGCAATTAATGGTATGACAATGCCTTTATATAAAACAAGAAAGATTTTCATAAAGGTTTTAGGCACAACTTAAAGCATAGAAATTTTTATTTTAAAATGACAAATATTATACTTAAATATTTTTCTGATTTTACTGAGGAGCAGGTAAAGCAATTCAATTTATTGAAGGATCTGTACAATGATTGGAACAGCAAGATAAATGTTATCTCACGGAAAGATGTTGATAGCTTATATGAAAAACATGTGCTGCATTCGTTAAGCATTGCTGCTGTAATTGAATTTAAAGCCGGAACACAAATTATTGATATTGGAACAGGTGGTGGTTTTCCCGGAATTCCGCTTGCTATTTTTTTTCCGGAAGTGCATTTTCATTTGGTTGATAGCATTGCGAAAAAATTAAAAGTTGTAGAAGAAGTTGTGTTGGCTACAGGTGTGAAAAATATCACTATTCAACATATACGGGTAGAAGAAATTAAAAATAGAAAATTCGATTTTGCTGTTTCCAGAGCTGTGGCACCATTAAAAGATCTTTGGAAATGGAGCAAACCGTTGCTGAAGAAAGGAAATACGCAGGAATTACCAAACGGACTTATTTGTTTGAAGGGTGGTGATCTTGCACAAGAAATATCTGAAAGCGGTCTAAAACCACGAATCGTATCAATCGAAGAAATTTTTGAGGAAGACTATTTTAAAGAAAAATATTTGTTGCACGTTAGTGCTTAGTTTGAATTGACACAAAGTAAGTATGCTTAATCTTTTCCATAATGTTCAGAACGTTGAAGTGAGTGACACAACAGACGATGTCACAAGTACTGAAGCCGGTAACATAATGCTTATCTTCGCGGCGATATTTTTTAAAAGTTATTAATGATCTACAGAAGCAGAGCTCCTTTGCGTATTGGATTAGCTGGCGGAGGCACAGATGTTAGTCCATACAGTGATGTGTATGGTGGCGCCATTTTAAATGCAACCATTTCTTTATTTGCAAAAGCAAGCATTGAACCAATTGAAGAAAATGGCATTGTATTACAGGCGCTTGATCGTAAAGAAGAACAACGTTTTGAATGGACAAACGAATTGCCGATTGACGGTAAACTTGATCTGCTGAAAGGTGTGTATAATCGAATTCAAAAAGATTATGGTTTACCAATGACCAGCTTTCGTTTGAGCACTTATGTTGATGCCCCGGCAGGCAGTGGTTTGGGAACTTCATCAACACTTGTTGTAGCAATTCTCGGTGCTTTTGTAGAAATGCTGAAACTTCCTTTAGGTGATTATGACATTGCACATTATGCATATGAAATCGAAAGAAAAGATCTGCAACTGGCAGGTGGAAAACAAGACCAATATGCGGCAACTTTTGGTGGTGTAAACTTTATGGATTTCTATAGCGATGATAATGTGATTGTAAGCC
>JAEZRL010000045.1 GCA_023440945.1 Bacteroidota bacterium | reverse complement strand
TCAAAACTGTAGGAGGCATTACCGTAGACGGAGACAAACCGGTTAAGCTGGTCTCCGAAATCCACATTGGAGGGGATATAATAATCACCCAAAAGGTCGTTGAACGTAGGGTAAGCGTTAAGATAATCGATGTTCGCCGAGGTAAGGTTGTTATCACTGTATCCATAAGCCCTGAAAGCGTTATTAGTTGTATGCTCCTGTCTTAACTCGGCTCCTGCAATCACATTCACCTCGTTTTTGTTCCAGCGGTTAGAATAATTTAACTGGCCTCTCAGGTTATGCGATTGTGCCTTAGCGGAGCCTTCATCTACGATGCCTCCGGGCGGTATGGCCCGTGTAACAGAGCCGCCATCAACCCTGCTGTACATGTTGATCATGTTGCGGGTGTACCACGTAGCCTCGCTATGGTAGTCTTTTGAAGTGCTGTTATCAACTTCATACTGGTATTGTACTTCGGCACTTAACGTCCCTGTAAAATTGTACCTGGCGCTTGCATGTAAAAGCAGGCGACGCGAAGCCTCCTGGTTATCTGCATATTTTAATTCATCCAAAGGGCGGTACGACCAGTCAAGCAAACGGCCACCACCTGCCGTATCTAGAAAGGCTTTGCGGTAATCTTTGGGAAGTGCAGCAGGCTCACCGGCATCATTCACCAGCGAGGCGTAAGGATAATAGGTTGCTATGAACCCGCCCGGAATAAGGCCATAACCCCCCGGATTGTTGCTTTTGGTTCTTGTTTCTGTATAGAATACCGAAGTATGAATATCCAGTTTTTTCAGTGGCCGGAACGTATTGTCTGAATGAACCGTAAAACGCTCGTAACTGTTTCCAATAAGGCTTTGGAGATCCCTTGTCATAACCCGCAGAAAGCACGTAGCTGGCGATGGCGCTTCCGCCTTCTATGCCGATGCTGTATTGTTGATGCGCTTCTTTCCGGTAGAGGTATTTTAAAACGTCATCCCGAAAATCCCTTGTTTTATACTGATCAATCTGCGCCTGTACCTCCGCCGCGGTAAGCTCCCCGTTTCTTTTCCTGTTCAGTAATTCCACCACAGGAGAGATAAGCGGGTAGGAATAGGTGTCCTCAAGCTGCCAGTTCACCTGCTGAATCTTTTACAAGACCTGCCTTTGTATCCAGCCCGTCTAAATGCGGGAACAGGGCGGTATAAAACCTGGGCGCATTTACATCGCTTCTTGCTTCCAGCAAAGGTTTCGTGTAGTCGAAATACAGGATGCCTTATCTTTAATAAATCAACTGTACAGGACTTTTAGGATTACCATCAGCCCTTGTATAGTTAACTTAGAATTTATTTACTCACCTGTATAGCTATTTCAGGACGATACAACTAAAAACAAAAGGGATCTCCTTCATCTCTCCTTCATGTTTCCTTCGTCTTTCGTTCGTATCACCTTCGCTCCTAAGCTTTAGGCTTGTTTTCCTGCCATGAGACCCGCTCAACGCCCTGCTCACCTGCTTCGTGTATCATCTGCCCGCAGCAGCGAACATGAAGCGAAGAAGATACGAAAAAGGTATATCCATGCTTCACGTGAATGTTGGATAGCCAAAATAAAAATCAAGACAACAACTAAAAAATGAAAGCATATTATTTCTCATATTAACTAAACGTAGGAAAGTCCCCTGCCTGGTGTAGTCTACGGTCAATTTTAAAAATTACAATTGAAGTGCATTATCTAAAAATAGTAATTCTTTATCATCAGAATTGCTTTGCGCTATTGCTTGAATATGTAATATGCGTATAGAATGCACTCCTTTTTGAAAGGAACTTCTATTTTAGAACTATTGAATATATTTTTCCGCGTTGAGTTTTCATATCGTATAACCAGGTAGGCTTTAATTTCGGTAAAGTAATGGTTGCTTTGTCTGATATAATTGGCTTCGCTGTTTTTTCTGTTTGATAAAATGGATTTGGATTATCTCCTGTTGCTTCTTTTAAAAAATCACCCTTACTCATCTTTATTTCATTCGGAACACGTAAACGAAGATTACCACCAAGATTTGATTTGATAACTGCTTTGATAAGTTTGCCATCTTTCCATTGCATATTTACAATTTCAAAACCGCCTCTTGCTCGCAAACCGCTAACATTTCCGTTTTGCCAAACATCAGGCAGTGCAGGTAATAAATGCAAATCACCATCTTCACTTTGCATCAGCATTTCTGTAATGCCGGATGTACAGCCAAAATTGCCATCAATTTGAAATGGCGGATGTGCATCAAACAAATTATTATAAGTGCCACCGCCACCTTCATTTGTTCCTACAGGTGTTAACTGGTTTTGTATAAGTTTATAAGCATGATTACCGTCTAACATTTTTGCCCACCAGTTTACTTTCCATCCCATGCTCCATCCTGTTGAAACATCACCGCGTTGAATTAATGTGTTCTTTGCTGCACTGTATAACTGTGGCGTGCGATACGGTGAAATTTGATTGGATGGAAACAAGCCATACAAATGTGATATATGACGATGGTGGTCGTTTGGATTATCTACATCATCTAACCATTCCTGCAGTTGTCCATATTGACCAATGTGCATTGGCGCAAGCCGGCTGCGTTTTTGTTTCAACGTATCAGCAAAAGCTTCATCTTTATTTAAAATTTTTGCTGCATCAATTGCATTGGTAAATACATCAAATATAATTTGGTTACTCATGGTTACACCCGCCTCCAATGATGAACCTTGATGTGCAGCGGGTGCATTTTCAGGCGACATGTCGGGGCACAAAACCAACCAATGATATTTCGGATGTTCAATAAGATAATCGGCATAAAACATAGCAGCGCCTTTCAGCACAGGATATATGGAAGCGAGATAATTTTTGTCGCCATTGTATAAATAATGCTCCCACAAATGTTGACTCAACCATCCGCCACCGTTGGGCCAAATGCCCCAGAAAGCGCCGTCAACCGCGCCATTAATACGCCATATATCGGTGTTGTGATGCGCCATCCAGCCACGCACACCATACATACTTTTTGCTGTTGTTGTACCGGTTATTGCAAGTTCTTTCACCATCGTTATCAGTGGCTCCGTTAATTCAGAAAGATTGGTTTTTTCTGCGGGCCAGTAATTCATTTCTGTGTTGATGTTGATGGTGTATTTACTATCCCATGGCGGATATAATTCATGATTCCAGATGCCTTGTAATGTTGCAGGCTGACCACCGGGTTGTGATGATGAAATCAATAAATATCTTCCATACTGAAAATATAATGTAACCAATTGCGGGTCGCTGGTTGAGTTGAAATTTTTCAGTCTTTCATCCGTTGGCAATTTCGCTGCATCTGTTGTTCCTAAATCAAGCTTAACGCGATTAAAATATTTTTGATATGTTGCGATATGCTCCAGCAATATTTGCTGAAAAGATTTTTGGTAAGCCTTGTCGAGATAAGATTCCGCTCTCGCATTTTCGTCTCCGCTTATATCATGATAATTATTGAAGTTGGTTGCAATGGAAATATAAATCGTTACTTCATTTGCATCTTTAATTATAAGTGATGTGTCGCTTGATGTAATGTTACCGCCATTCAATTTGAACTCTGCAATGCCTTTGAATTTTATCTTTCCTTCAACGCCTTCATGGTCTATTGTTGTGCCTGCAATCGTTAATTCATTTGATGATGCTTTTGTTATTGCCTTTGGTTGCGGCGTTGAATAAAATGCGGTGAATGAAATGCTGTTTGGTTTGTTCACCGTTAAGTGCATCACAATAACCTTGTCGGGAAACGATGCAATTACTTCTCGTGTGTAATGAACATTATCAATTGTATAGCTTGTTTTTTGAACTGCCTTTTCAATATCTAATTCACGATAATAATTTTTATAATTTTCATGCCTTTCAAAAACCAACCGCAGGCTGCCAACGGGCTCAAACATTTGCCCATGCGAAGTTTTAGAGACGATGGTTTTATTGGCTAATGCTTCTGCTTCCTTTTGTTTACCATCAAAAATCAGTTGTCTTATTTCAGTTAAAGAATCTAAACATAAATCATTATCATTTCTGTTCGGACTGCCGCTCCAAACGGTGCATTCATTTAATTGAACTGTTTCTGTATCCACATTGCCATAAATCATTGCACCTAATTTTCCGTTTCCGATTGGTAATGCATTTTCCCATGTTGTGCCGGAGGGTTTGTTGTACCAAAGTTTTAATTGATTGTTTTGCGCAAAGGATATAGTTGTTATAAAGAATGAAGACAGTAACAGGATTTTTTTCATCAGTTCCTTATTTTAATCAAACAATAAACGTTTATTATTTCTTCTATTTCTTTTGTTGATATTGCTGAATAAATTTCGCAACATCAATCATGGGTGCTATCCAAATATTATTTTCATTTTGTTGTAAGAAATGCAGCAATGCGCTGTGTGCATCTAATGAAACATTTAATGAATGTTCGCCACCAACACCATGAAAAAGAAACACGAGTAATGTATGCGAACTCATCGCTTGTTTAACTAAATTAATTAACTGTTCTCCTGTTTCACCATTGATGCCATAACAATCCACATTCATCAAATCAACTTTATCTATTGTTTGCATTTCAGGCGTTACACCTCTTGCCGCAATAAAATCATTTTTTATTCCATCTAGGTAAGCTGTATCATGAATTTTCATATCACCACACGGATAAGCAAATGTTCTTTCTGTTTTGCCATCAATCGCTTTTAAAATATTGTTCATCGTTTTAATTTCTTTCACCATTCTTGTAACTGTATAATTGTTGAGGTCAACATCAGGCTTTACAAATTCTCTTCCCGGTTTTCCGCCTTCGCATGGATGCCATACGGTATGATTGCTTAATTCATGTCCTTCTGCTGCAGCTTTTCTCCATTTAAAAATCTGGTCTTTCAATCCGTCAAAATAATCAGAGATATAAAATGTTCCTTTCAAACCCCCAGAATCCAGTGCAGGAATAACATTAGTTAAATCAATGTTCAACCCATCGTCATACGTAAGTACAACAGCGCATGATTTTCCATTCCATGTTGTTGCTGTTTGTGCAATAACGCTTGATGAGAAAATTAAACCGGTAAGTATTATTGTGATGATTCTTTTCATGTTATTAGAAAACGTTTGTATTATGCAATTTAAAAAAGCTTCGCGTTGTTCGGAATGTACAAGTAAGTGGCACAACAAGCGATGCCATGAAACCCTACAACTGGCAACAAGGTTTCACTACTTAGCACTAATCAATTTTTAAACAGCAATGGCGCAAAATTGTATAAGTCATTTCTCCACACCGGCCACGTATGACCGCCTGGATATTCATAATAAGTATGTTTGATTTTTAATTCATCTAACTTGCTCAACATATTTTGTCCGTTTTTATAAGCAATATCATCTTTACCGCCTTGTGAAAGCCAAAACACTTTTAAATTATTATTGATTTTATCTGCATTCGTTTTCATAAAATCATATTGAGCGTTTGCAAATTTTTCCTGCATAGGTAATATCCATCCCGAACTAAACACACCGAGATAAGAAAACATATTTGTGTTGTTAATGCCGGTGTATAATGTATGCAAACCGCCAAGTGATAAACCTGCCAGTGCACGGTCTTTGGCATCGCTTAATGCACGATAATTTTTTTCAACAAAAGGAATGATGGATTGCTTCATTTCCCTTTCAAACATTTTTAAAGAATTCTCAATTCCGTCAGGCGTAAATCCCCCCATACCAACATTTGCATCAGGCATTACAATAAGCATCGGCGCTGCTTTGCCTTCGGCAATAAGATTATCCAGGATTAAGTTTGCTTTGCCTTGTGTTGCCCAGCCTCTTTCATCTTCTCCGCCGCCATGTAAAATATATAGCACAGGATATTTTTGACTGATGTCAGAATCATAACCCGGCGGCGTATAAACATACATTTGCCGCCATGAACGCGTAACAGGAGAAAAATAATTTTTGATTCTTATATCTCCGTGCGGCACATCTTTCAATGCATAATACTCTTCACCTGCAAACGGAATTTCAATACCACTTGCTTCTCTGCCCATACCATAAAAAGTTTCACTGGCAGGGTCTGCAACAGCAAGGCCATCAATAATCAAAGAATAATAATGAAAGCCTTCGCTCACAGAATCTGTTGTAACAATCCAATAGCCACCCGTATCTTTTTGCATGTCATATTTCTTCACTAAATCAATTTGCACTTTTTGTGCATCAGGCGCTTTTATGCGAAAGATGACACGATTGTCAGGCAATATTTGCGGATATTTTGCATTGCGAATATTGGATGATGCCGGTATTCCAACTAAACTATATTTATTAAATTTTGAAACATCAACCGGTTTAAAGATGAGCTGTGAAAACATGTACAAACTGTTCTTCCAAACTTTAAAATCATGCACGCCGGGCTCGATGTAAAAAATATGCGGCACATTATGTTCAGCAAGATAATCGTGTGTGCCTTTGCTGAAACCTATTAAGCCATCAGCATCGCCGCACGAAATCCAAAGCAGTTTTATTTGTTGTCTTGCCTTATCTGCATCAGGCACTAACTGTTCAGGCGTTTTTGTGTTTGGTGCAGCAGAAAAAGCACCAATCCATGCGAACTTATCAAGATTGCCCAATCCAAAATTTAATGATTGTCCGCCACCCATTGATAAACCCGCAATGGCACGATGCTCTCTGTCTGTATAAACAGGATAATGTTTTTCGATGAAAGGAATTAAATCATTCAACAAATCTTTTTCAAATGTTGCAAATGCAGCCACTTTAGCACTATCGAAAATATTTCCCGTTGCACGGTCATCTTTCATTGCTCTTCCATTTGGCATCACAACAATCATCGGTTCAACTTTTCCCTGCGCATATAAGTTGTCTAAAATAATTTCGAGATGACCGCCATTTAACCATTCTTTTTCATCGCCGCCAATGCCATGCAATAAATACAACACGGGATATTTTTTCTTTTTTGAATAACCCGGCGGTGTATAAATCAAACTTTTTCTTGTGGTGCCAACTGTTGTTGAGTAATAGTTAATCGAATCAATTTTTCCATGTGGAATATTTTCTTGCATTGAATCAAAACCGGGTGGGGCATGTTTTTCCATATCCTGCGAAAAAATTGTTGAACTTAATAAAAGCGTAAAAAGAAAAAGTAAATCTTTCATATTGCTTGAGTGTTTGTTATTTGTTTTTATGATGGAAAGACTGAGCCAGCCTGATTATTCATCCGTTCTGAATGGCGCAGCAGGCAGACCTTCTTTGTTTATTAAGTTTGGATTCACTGGGCTATCAGCCCATGCATAACGCACATATTTAGGATGAGTCACATCCTCACTTGAAGCAATAATTTTATCACCATCAATTTTCGCATCAGCCCAAAAAAATTTTTTATCATCGCCTGCAATTGCAAATTCCGCAGGTGCTTCACCATCATTCGTTGTTAAACCACTTCCTGTGTTAGCAAACGAAATAATTATTTTATTTCCTTGAATTTTTTGTGATTGATAGGTGGGGCCTGAATAAACGATGTTTTCATTGTATGCAATTTTTTCTGCTGCTACTGCAAGCCTGTCGCCAACCGGTTTTTTATTGTCGGGATGAATATCATTCCATTCACCCACATCAATAGCAACAGCCATTGCAGTGTTTGTAACAGATAATGATTCTGCCTGCGCTTCCCTAAACTCCGCCCACTCACTTTCTGACGGCAAATAATTATAATCACCAAAACCGGGCAATTGAACAAATAAAAAAGGCATATCGCCTTCACGCCATTTATTGCGCCAATCGTTAATCATTGCTGGTTGAAGCTTTGCATATTCATCAGGCTTGCTTGTATTGCTTTCGCCCTGGTACCAAACAAAACCTTTAATGTTGTAATTAATCGGCGGCGAGATCATTGAATTATATAAAGCAGTGGGCTGGTATTGCAATGCAATTGTTTTTGGTAAATCATGTGGTGTAAATCCTGCGCCAACCTTGTACTGCCAGTAACCAACTAAACTAGCTGTATCATTACCTGCAATCAGTTCATAAGGTTTATCAGGTACAAAACCACCTTTACCTAAATTGCTAGTAACACGCACAACAAATAAATTTTTGCCGGGTTTTAAAACACCATCAGAAATTGTGTAACGGCGTTGCGGATACATATAACCCGTGCTTCCAACTTTTTGCCCGTTGATGTATAATTCATCTGCATCAACAATTCTTCCTAAAAAAACTTTTGCAGGTTTTCCAATCATCGCTGCAGGCACATCAATTTCTCTGCGGTACCATACAATACCATTTAAATTTGTTGCGCCTTCATCCGCCCAATAACCGGGAACAGCAACGCGGTGCCATTCTTTAGGCTGATAAGAAGTGTCAAACCATTTTTCTGTGATGCCTTTATCCTGTGGTTTGGGCATTGATTGCATCGCGCTGAAAGCTTTGCGATTTGTTTCATTTACATAAGCAGTGTCTTTATTTTTTTCAACCGTTTGAATGATGTTTGGAAATGATTGCAGGCTTTCTTCGCTCATCATTGCTTCAATCGGAATGCCGCCCCAGCTTGCATTAATAATGCCGATGGGTATATGATATTTTTCATACAAAGCTTTGGCGAAGAAATAGGCAACGGCAGAAAAATCTTTTACATTAAATGAGTCAGCCCATTTCCATGAGCCGCCGGGTAAATCATCTTGCGGATTTGATAAGTTTGTTACATTAGGAACTTTAAACTGTCTTATTTCCGCATAGTTAGCGGTTGCAATTTCTGATGCATACTTTACTGCATGCAGTTTCATTTGATGTTCCATGTTAGATTGCCCCGCACAAAACCAAACATCACCAATTAATATATCATGCAAAACAATTTTATTCTTTCCTGAAATTTCCATCGTGTATGGTCCGCCCGCTTTCATGGGTGCTAATTGCAGTATCCACTTACCTTCATCATTTGTTTTTGTATGATATGATTTGCTATTAAATTTTATGCTTACTTTTTCACCTTTCGAAGCCCATCCCCAAATATTTATTTTGATGTCGCGTTGCAGTATCATGCTGTCGCTAATTATTTGCGGAAGTTTAATTTGTGAGAGTGATGCTGATGTAAACAGCAATAAAATAAAAGATGTAATTCCTTTAATTAAAATCTTCATTGTTTAATTTGAATCAACGTAAGACTTGTTTATACTTTTAAATCGTTGTATGGATTGATTGTTTTTATCAATCCATTTTTATCATATTCAATTTTTGTAACCTTAATGCTGCGCAGATGTGTTATGCCTTTGCTCAAGCTACTGTCGTGATAAAACAAATACCATTCATTATTGAATTCAATAATCGAATGATGTGTCGTCCAACCAACAACAGGATTTAAAATTCTGCCCGCATATTTAAACGGTCCGTAAGGATTGTCTGCAACAGCATAACAAATAAAATGTGTATCGCCTGTCGAATAAGAAAAATAATATTTGCCGTTGTATTTATGCATCCATGATCCTTCAAAAAATCGTCGCTCAATATCTCCTTGCGATAGTGGTTTATTATTCTCATCAAGAATCACAACATCTTTTGCATATTCAGCAAATTCCAGTAAATCATCAGTTAGTTTTGCAACCTTTGCACACAACGCGGGCTCATCATCTTTTGGTAAATGTGCAAACGGACTTTCTGGTTGTTCTGCATTAAATTTTCCGGTTTGCCAGCGTTGTAATTGTCCGCCCCACATACCACCGAAATACATGTAATAACTTTCATCATCATCTTTAAAAACAGCAGGGTCAATAGAAAAACTTTTTTTGATGGCGTGTGGTTCTGCTTTGAACGGACCGGTTGGCGAATCGCTTATCGCAACTCCAATTCTGAAAATACCATCATAATCTTTTGCAGGAAAGAAGAGATAATATTTTCCATTTTTTTCTGCGGCATCAGGCGCCCACATTTGCTTCTCTGCCCATGGCACATCGTTTACATGCAAGGCAACGCCATTATCTTTTGCTTCGCTTGTTGGTGAATCCATTGAGACAACATGATAATCTTCCATTGCGAAGTGACTTCCTAAATCATCAAAAGCGTCGCCTGCATCAATATCATGTGATGGGTAGATATATAACTTTCCGTTAAACTCATGCGCTGACGGATCTGCAGTGTAGATGTGTTGTATCAATGGTGGCGAGATTGCCTTCCTGTTTAATTCATCGAAGTTGATGTGTTGTATGGTTTCTTCCGGCATTCTTATAGTTTTAAATTGTAAGTAATAAGTTGTTTTGATGTTGAAACCTATTGCTGCCATGAAAAGATGCAGTACAAGTGAGTGACACAAGGGACGATGCCACTTATTCATTTGTTGGCAACATAATTATTATCATTAAAAACAACTTCTGTTTATTCAATTCTCTTCTGCTTCAAATCACTCTCAATTTGTACTTCCATTTTTTTGTTGATAGCATAGAAAGATAACAACCCTGCACCAATTAAAAATGGAATAGATGGATATACACTCACCAGCATTTTTGTGCCTTGAATAGCTTCCTGTGTTTGCGTTGTGCTATTCGGAACGTAGTTATATAAACTGAGTATCCATGTAAGAATTGCACTGCCAAGGGTAAGTCCTGCTTTTAATCCAACCATCATGGCAGAAAAAATTATTGCTGTTGCACGACGATTATTTTTCCATTCACTGTAATCGGCAACATCAGCAATCATTGCCCACAACAATGGAATGGTTAATCCATAAAAAAAGCCGTGAAGAATTTGGGATGCGAACATTAATGCAACACTTTGCGGTGGATAAAAAATGAAAGCGAGTATGAATAATGTTGAGATAAAAAGACAAATGCCAAACACATCGCGCTTGCCATATTTATCTGCAAATTTTTTTGAAAGTGTGATGCCAACAATCATGAAGATAATACCGCCTGCGTTAAACAAACCAAAACCTGCAGAAACAGGGTCTTCACCAAAAAAATTTAATCCAATGTTAGAAAGAGCATGAACAATCGGCCTTACAAAACGGGTGAGGCTTTGTTTATCAACATAATTATTAAAATAGTAAACATAAGAACCGCCCTTCATTGCAAGCGTAATAAATACAAGTGTTGTAAGAACGAGCATGATTACCCACCGTCTGTTCCTAAATAAATCACTTAAATCTTCTCTTAAAGTGGAACGTTGCTCGGGCTTTGGAATGATGCGTTCTCTTGTTGTAAAAAAAGTGATGAGCAGCATGATGGTGCCAATGATGGCGAGCCAGGTCATTACTTTTTCAATGCCTTGTGATTTATCGCCATGACCTGCAGATTCAATGATTGCCAACATAAACACCTGCACAAAAAATTGCGCGAACATCACTGCAACAAAACGATAAGATGATAAGCTGTTGCGTTCACCCATATCGCCGGTGATAACACCGCTTAACGCTGAGTAAGGAAGATTGTTAGCGGCATACAACAGCAACAGTAAAGTGTAAGTAACTACTGCATAAATTACTTTTCCCTGGTAAGAAAAATGTGGTGTGCTGAATGCAAGCAATGCAACAACGCCTAACGGAATTGCAGTAAATAAAATCCACGGACGAAACTTGCCCCAACGCGAATTTGTTCTGTCTGCCAATGCACCGACAATCGGGTTAAAACCAAATGCAGCAACAAGTCCCACCACAAGAATTAATATGGAAGCGTGTTCTGTTTTTAAACCATAAATATCGGTGTAGAAATAGGCGAGATAAGTAACGAGTGTTTGAAAAACTAAGTTCGCAGCGAGGTCGCCCAAACTGTAACCAACTTTTTCCAACACTGATAATTTTTGTGGCGCTGCATTGAATTGTGCCGCAACAAAGGCGCCTGTTTTTTCTTGCGGTAATGACAAATCCTCTGCGCTCATATGGTTTCGTTTGTGATAATGATGAGAGTTATGGTTGTTTTCCTTTCGTTGCAAGCACACTGTAAAATGCAGGTTTTGGCTTAAAATTTCTGTCGAACAATAATGGGTAATCTGTTCTGCCCGGAATAGGAAAATTATTCAGCCATGATTGGGCATCGTTCGCTCCCCAAAAAGTAATACGACTAATATTTTTCTTATATTTCAAAAACAGTTTAAATAAAACTGCATAAGCATTTGCCTGCATTTGTGCAACAGAATCGGGCAATCCATTTCTGTAAGGATTCATGTTTGCATTGCCTTTTGCTGTTGCGCTTACATCCGCGGTTGTATTTTCGAATGGGCTCGGCAACACGCTTAAATCTAATTCTGTAAATGCTACTTCAATACCCAACGAAGAAAATTCTTTGATGCTTTCTTCAATATCATTTAGCGGAAGATTATAAGCACGCCAGTGTCCCTGTATTCCAACACCATCAATGCGCACGCCTGCTGCCTGAATTTTTTTTATTAGTGCAATGGCTCCGCCTCTTTTCTTTGGCTGCTCAATATTATAATCGTTATAATAAAGTTTTGTGTAAGGTGCAGCTTTTTGAGCGAGGCGAAATGCTTCAACAATATAATCATCACCAAGCTTATCGAGAAAGATTGATTTGCGCAATGTGCCATCCTCATTTAATGCCTCATTCACCACATCCCATGAATATACTTTTCCGTCGTAGCGATTCGCAACTGTCGTGATATGATTTTCGAAATATCGTTTCACTGAATCCGCATTTTGCATATTGCGCATAAATCCAGGCAACTGGCTATGCCAGATTAAAGTGTGTCCATTTACTTTTATATTATTCTTTTGTGCAAACGCGACTAGCTTATCAGCTAAATCAAAATTGAATTTATTCCATGCGGGTTCTATTATTTCAGCCTTCATAATATTTTCCGGTGTTACCGCATTGAATTGTTGTTTGATAAGCGTATCGGCAGCCGCATCTTTTTCTTCTATTTGCCGCGTATTTATTGCAGTGCCGATAAGAAAATCGTTCTTGAAAGTTTCTTTTAAAGAAGTAGTTTGCGCAGAAACTTTTTTATTGCTTATACAACTTACGAGTAATATTGCTGCAACAGAAAGTATGAATGAATATCTTTTTATCATAAGCTAATTATTTTCTGTTTTAAAAATTGTTTTCTGTGGACCGAGATAAGACGGTTTTAATCCGCCAAAGTCAAGCACTATTTTTTTGCAGAATAACTGCAGGATTTATCATCCAATATGAGATGTACCCATTACGATACCCTATTTATTAGCAAGAATTGCATTTAAGGTATCATCATCATTAAATGCATCACCCCACATAACAGGCCACAGATAATTTGCTTTTAAGCGAAGTTTAATTCAAACATATGTTTATACACTAAATGATTTTCGCCACCGAATTTTTCTTTTGTCCAACCGCTGAATGCAGGTGCTTCATCACTAATAAATATGCCACGATATTTTACGGAAGATATGCAGATTATTATGAACGTACTATTTATAATCATATTATTTCAACCCAAAATCCTGAGACGGGTGGTTACGTTTATTTCACACCGGTTCGTCCGGACAGTTACCGTGTTTATTCTGCCCCGAATGAGCTATGTTGGGTTGGAACAGGTATGGAAAAATCATGGTAAGTACAATGAATTTATTTATAAGCATCAACACAATTCGTTGTTTGTAAATCTTTCTATTGCATCTGAATTAAACTGGAAAGAAAAAGGAATTTAACTTACGCAATAAACCAAATTTCCTTACGAAGAACCTACTAAATTAGTCATCACAAAAGCTACATCATCATTCAAATTAATGATGCGTTATCCATCATGGGTTGCAGATAATGCATTAAAAATTTTCGTGAATGGAAAAGAAATTTCATATCAAGCAAATCCATCATCTTACTTAACAATACACAGAGATTGGAAAAAAGGTGATGTTGTTGAAATTGATTTTCCGGTAAAAAATAAGCCATTACATTTTACAGTTAAAGATGTAAAAATTGTTAACCCAACTAATATTGAACTGCGGCCATTTTTACCAAATTCATGATGCACGTTACATGATGTATTGGATAGCATTCAGTAATGAACAATATAAATCTTATCTCGATTCATTATCTGCAGTTGAAAAACAAAAACTGCAATTGGAAAACATACGATAGATTTTGTTGTGCCCGGCGAACAAAAAGCGGAAGCTGACTATCAAGTGCGAAGCAATAAATCAGGTTCAGGAACTGCGAATGATAAGTTGTATCGCGAAGCAACTTATGGCGGATATTTCAGTTATAATCTTTCAACAAATAATGAAAATAATTTAAGTTTAATAGTTCGTTGCTGGGGCGCTGAATGGGGTAACAGAAAATTGGATATTTATATTGATGACGAGAAATTAATTACAGAAGATAATACAGGCAAATGGAATCAGTCTAAATTTTTGATGTTGAATATGCCATTCCTGATTCGATGCTAAAAAATAAAATCATATTTGTGTAAAGCTTCAATCGTTAAAAGGTAGCGCTGCGGGTGGAGTTTATTATGTGGGGTTGGTAAAAAAAATAAACAGTAATAATAACAGTAATAAATAAAATAAGCAATGAGATTGCGATACTTTTTCTTTCTGACGATACTGGTGTTTAGAATACAAGCTTATTCACAAACACCATCTATCACATTACGTGTTGATAAACCTGGCGCAACTGTAAGTCCGACATTATATGGATTGATGACGGAAGAGATCAATCATTCTTATGATGGGGGTTTATATGCCGAACTTATACGCAACAGAATATTTAAAGACAATAAAACAAAGCCTGAAGGATGGAGCCTTGTGCAGGATGATACTGCAGCAAAGGCAAGTATCAAACTTATTGCTGCCTCACAAGAACATATTCCTCTTGATGAACGTGGCAATGCGATAAACGGTACACTTTCAACATGCTTAAGACTTACTGTTGAAAAAGCAGCAGGAAGAGTTGGCATTGCAAACGAAGGTTATTGGGGCATTCCCGTAAAACCTTCTACAACATACAAAGCTTCATTCTATATAAAAGGCACTGACCGCAGGGAACCTTTTCGCTGGCCCTGGGAACCAAAACCCAATACACCTCCGCTTCCCGATATTGAAAATAATACACAAGGACCCATAACAGTTTCCATTGAAAGCAATGATGGAAAAACAGTATATGCATCCGGCACTATCAATCTCGAAAAAAGTATATACTGGAAAAAGTATGAACTTACTTTAACTACGGCTGCTGATGTACAACCAACCAAAGACGCACGTTTTGTGATTTCAACCATCCGCACCGGATTGTATTATTTCAATCTCGTTTCTTTATTTCCTTCAACTTATAATAATCGCCCTAATGGTAACAGGACAGACCTGATGCAAATGCTGGTGGATATGAAACCAAAGTTCCTGCGTTTTCCCGGCGGTAACTTCTTAGAAGGTCCATTAATTACTGATGCATTTCCATGGAAAACAACACTCGGACCTTTGGAAAGCAGGCCAGGGCATAAAGGTTCATGGGGTTACCGTGCTTCTGATGGAATGGGTTTACTTGAATTTTTGGAATGGACGGAAGACATGGGTGCCGAACCGGTATTAGCTGTATATGCCGGTTATTCTTTAGGTACTGACCACGTTGATGCGGGTGCGTTATTAAAACCTTATGTGGATGATGCGCTGGATGAGATAGAATATGTGATAGGCGATACTACAACTTACTGGGGCGCTAAACGTGCAACAGACGGTCATCCCGAACCTTTCAAATTGAAATATGTTGAGATTGGTAATGAAGATTGGTTCGACAGGTCGAACAGTTATAGTGGAAGATTTAATCAATTCAGAACAGCGATAGAAGCTAAATATCCGCAACTCACATGCATTTCTACAATTCCCGCAACACAATATCCTTCTATGAGTGTTAAAGGAAAAGAAGCGGCAATAGTGGATGAACATTATTATCGCGATTCGTGGGACATGTGGGAAAATGCCTCGCAGTATGATAAATACGATCGCAACGAACCAAAAATATTTGTGGGTGAATGGGCAACACGTGAAGGCGCACCAACGACAAACATGAATGCTGCATTGGGTGATGCTGCATGGATGACCGGCATGGAGCGTAACTCAGATTTGGTTAACATGTCTTGTTATGCACCGCTGTTTGTAAATGTAAATACTGCAACCGCTAGTTCACCAAAGGCTTGGCAATGGGATTCGGATTTGATAGGTTATGATGCTTTATCCAGTTATGGTTCACCATCCTATTATGTACAAAAAATTTTTAGTAATTATTTAGGCAATAAGATTGTAACTGCAACGGTTGCAAACATACCTGTTCAAAATGCTCCGCTTACTAAAAAAGACAGTGCAAAAGGAATAAAATCCAAAACGGTTCCTACAATATTTTATTCAGTTACAATGAATGATACAGCAGGAGTTATTTATCTGAAGATTGTAAACACCATCCCCAAAAAACAAACAATAAAAATAAACCTGGAAGGCGCTGAAAGAGTTTCGCCTCAAGCAACAGTCATCACAATTAAAAGTGATAAGCCGGATGATACCAATACAATCAATAACCCTCAAAAAATTATTCCCGTTACAACATCAGTAAAGGGATTAAAAAAAAGTTTTCAGCAAATATTTCCGCCATATTCAGTAACGGTAATGCAAATTCAAATACGATAAATTTTTTAAATGATGCTGATTGAAAAATCTAAACTATTTGCATTATACGCATTACTGTTTGTGCTATGCATAAATATGGTAAATGCACAAAACATTCACAGCGATAATGGCAATGGCACTTACACTAATCCGCTTATCTCTGCAGACTTTCCAGACCCTGATGTAATTCGTGTTAACGACACTTATTACATGGTTACAACAACCATGTTTATTTTTCCCGGCGTTACCATTTTAAAATCCCATGATTTGGTAAACTGGGAGTATTGCAGCAATGCTGTTCAAAGATTTGATTTCAGCGATTGTTATAATCTTGATACATGCAGTCGTTATGGCCATGGTCAGTGGGCAACAAGTTTAAAATATTATAATGGTAAATTTTATTTGTTGTTTATCACTTTAAATGAAGGCGGTTTTATGTGTACGGCAGATAAAGCTGAAGGTCCATGGAATATTACGCATTTGCCAAAAGGTTTTTACGACCCCGGTTTGTTTTTTGACGATGACGGAAAAATTTATGTGGCACAAGGCTATAATAATATTTCTATTACAGAAGTTGATTCAAACCTTGTACCGGTAAGCAAAGATTCTTTGGTGTTCGTTGGCAATATTCGCAAAGGGCTTGAAGGTACCCATGTTTATAAAATAAATGGCTATTATTATTTGTATTGTACTTATGGTGGAAGAGATGGAATGCAGGTGGCACTTCGCTCAAAAAATATTTACGGACCATACGAGCAAAAGTTGTTGATTTATGACACCACGCGAGGCATTAACTATGGCATTCACCAAGGCGCATTGATACAAACACAAACAGGCGAATGGTGGACGATATTATTTGTTGACAGCGGACCATTCGGTCGTTTTCCTTCGCTGCAACCTGTAACATGGGTTGATGACTGGCCGATGATTGGCATAAATGGAAAAGCCGTTACTACTTATAAAAAACCAAACGTTGGTAAAACATATCCTATAAAAAATTTTCCAACCTCAGATGAGTTCAATGAAAAAACATTAGGCATGCAATGGGGGTGGAATCATAATCCTGATTCTGCAAAATGGTCTTTAACGCAGCGAAAAGGTTATTTAAGGTTGACGACAGCAAGTGTTACTAATGATTTTAAAACGGCGCGTAATACACTTACACAAAGACCATTTGCAAAACACAATCAAACTATTCCAACCATTGCAACAGCAAAAATAGATGTGCGTAAAATGAAGGATGGAGATGTAGCTGGTGTGGCTGTTTTTCAAGACCCGTATGCATACATCGGTGTTAAGCAAAACCCAGACAGCAAATACATTGTTATGGTCAATGACGGAAAAGTGATTGATTCAATTGCCATCAATGCATCAACTATTTATT
>JAEZRL010000005.1 GCA_023440945.1 Bacteroidota bacterium | reverse complement strand
CTCAAGAACAGTTCCTGCTTATTCCAAACGCCTGAAAGATGAGATGCGTCCTTTGAAAATTGCTTATTTCAGGGAAGCACTTGAGCATCCGGGCCTTGATCCTGAAATCGCTAAAGCTTTCAGGGCTTTTACGGAAAAATTAACAACTATGGGATTTGCTGTAGAAGAGATTGACTTTGAATTACTTAAACACATTGTACCTACCTATTATATTTTAACAACTGCGGAGGCTTCGAGTAATCTTTCCCGTTACGATGGCATAAAATACGGCTTCAGAAAACAGCTTCAAAAACCTGGACTGGAACAGTTATATAAACAGAGCCGAAGTGAAGGCTTTGGTAAAGAAGTAAAGCGACGTATCATGCTTGGCACTTTTGTTTTAAGTGCAGGTTATTTTGATGCTTATTATGCTCAGGCTCAAAAAGTAAGACGAAAACTCTCAGAAAAAACGGAGTATATTTTTTCTGAATATGATGCCATTATTTCGCCTACCGTTCCATCTCCGGCTTTTCGTTTTGGCGAGAAAAGTGACCCTATCGAAATGTTTCTCGCTGATATTTATACCGTTTTCGCTAACCTTACCGGAATACCCGCAATTTCACTCCCTTTATTTGTTAATGCGGCTAAAATGCCTTTTGGTCTCCAAGTTATGACTTCCAAGTTCAATGAACTACTTTTGCTGCGCCTTTCTAAAAAGATCATGGAAATGTATGGAAAGGAATGATTTTTGCTAATAATGCGAATTCTTATAAAAGAGAGATTCGTACCCTATACCCGGGAAAGTTGATTAACAAGTAAAATTAGTAGCGCATGCAAAGAAGCAAGTTTTTTGTAGAAACGAAACTGTCTTTCAACACTATTAAGGCCATTTCGGGTTTTATTTTAGTATTGTTTTTTGGATTGATATTAATGTCGTTCAAGACAGACGGTAATTTTAATATTGGTTTTCTTACAGAAGGAGATACATCCGGTTCTCTTCAGGCTTCCATAAATCATCTACATTCAGATCCTGTAGAAAGTGTCGAAATTGAGTTAAATCCTCACATGGCTCCTTATGTAGAAAAGTTTATAAAAAGAGAAGCTGATGATTTGAATGAGTTAAAAGGCCGTAGCAAGCCATATTTTGATCTCTACGATAAAATATTAGCCAATTACAATTTGCCGTTGCAGTTGAAATATCTTTCTGTTATAGAAAGTAATTTACACACTTCAATCGTTTCTCCCGCCGGAGCCGTTGGGGCCTGGCAATTGATGCCACAAAGAGCAAGGCACTTAGGTCTTATTGTAAATAAAAAGACAGATGATAGAAAAAATCTCCTTAAAAGCACAAACGCTGCTGCAAAAGCTTTAAAAAATTTATATAACACTTTTGGTGACTGGCTTTTAGTAATTGCAGCTTATAATGCAGGTGAAGGAAGAGTTCAACAAGCTATTCGAAAAGCAGGAAGTAAAGACTATTGGGATTTGAAAGAATATCTTCCGGCCCAAACAAGAGGCCATGTTAAAAGATATATTGCCACTCATTATTTCTTTGAAGGAGGAGGTGGATTAACTACTATGTCGCGGAATGAAACCAAAGATTATATGGAAGATGTAGCTATTGCAAAAGCAAAAGCAAGTATAACACCTGAAGAAAAAGAAAACACTTTGGTAATAGATATTCAAGGCAAGTTTAAGTCTGTCGTGATCGCAGAAAATATACAGATGGATATTGCTTCCTTTAATCATTTAAATCCCGGCTTGGAGAAAACATTGGAAGAAGATGGAATGTATTCTCTTCGTTTACCAAAAGAAAAAGTGCGGTTATTTAGAGAGAGAAAACAATACATTAAAAAAGAAAGTAAAAGAGACTTTTTTCCGCAAACAGTTGAAGAACCAATAGCAGGAAATATTTAAAAGTTGATACTAATTGCTGCGAGATTTAAGCAGTTGTGGAGATACGACCTCAATACTCAATTACACATTTTAAAGAGCCGAAAGCATATTTTATCGGCTCTTTTTATTTTTCACAAAATCTTCAATAACAACATATTTGTTGTAACTTACACTTAACACTTCAGTATTATATTTTGTTGGAAATTTGTATCAGCAAACAAAGCAAAAGATAAAGTACAGACGCAAAAAATATTCTGGCATTTGCTTTGTAAATAAGATTAATAAAAAGTAGTCAATTTTCTCATAAGCAGTTAGTTTTGGTTGCGGCCCCTGTTTCAACAGGGGCTTATTTGTTTGATGCTTTTAATCTTCTTCTTAACTGAAATTGAATAAACAAATAAGCCAGTAAACAACCAATACCATCGGCAATCATATCTGTAGTATCAAAAGAACGGTTTACAACAAAAAACTTTTGAACAAACTCCATTAACACGCCGTAAATAAATGCACAGACAGCAATAAGAATATAAATATTTTTTTGCTGAAGATATTTTTTATAGGGAAATGAAAAAAGAAAAGTAAGCAAAGCAAATAATCCAACATGTACCCATTTATCAAAATATACACCATCTAAGAATTGAATATCAGGTATATCTTTTCCTGGTAATGTTAATAGGATAAAGGTTAATACAAACCACAAAAACCCTGGAATAAATAGTGTAATCGGGGGCTTCAACTTTTTTTTGGACGAATATAAATGAAAATCTGAAAGAGAAAAGCGCTGCTTTCCGTTTATATTAGTAACAGCGCTTTATAATATAAATTTTAAAGAGGATTTAAGCCTACGACTTCTTCTTCAACCCTTCAAGATATTCAAGAAGATCGGCCATATCCTGGTTGCTTATATTCTGATATAATCCTTCAGGCATTAAAGATTCTTTCATTTCTTTGATGGATTGTACATCGCTTGTTTTAAGGTGCTGCTTCGTTCCACCAGGTAATTTAAGATCAATATCCGTTTCTGTTTTACTGGCAATTACACCGGTTAACTGAGAGCCATCTTTTAAATGAATATTCCATCCCTCGTAGCCAAAACTTATTCCTTCTGAAGGATGCACGATCGCATTTA
>JAEZRL010000456.1 GCA_023440945.1 Bacteroidota bacterium | reverse complement strand
AAGCAAAAAAATACCAAATCTTTTTTCCGGGCATTCTCCCATAAAACAATTAGTAAGGATGAGATAGTTACGAACAGACCAGCCAAAATTGATCGCACCGAAAAAAACATTTGTTCTTTTACTCCATACTTTAGGAATAGCAAAAAACAGTATCATTAAACCGGTTAAGATAATATTAAGTAAACCAGGTTTTCCAAAATACGTTCCTTCTGCATGCATTCCTGAAACGACAATATCTTTTGCAGGAATATAAGTCCAGGGCAAAAAACAAGCGCCGACAAGTAGAAGACCAGCAATAATTCCTATAAGCTGAGAATGTTTCAACTGGAAATAGTTTTGATAAAAAAAGGATTACAAACGTAATCCTTTACAGAGGTCCCGACCAGATTCGAACTGGTGTAGAAGCTTTTGCAGAGCTCTGCCTAGCCACTCGGCCACAGGACCTTTATGCTTTGCGGCTGCGAAAATAAATGAATATAAGTAATTACAAAATTCTTATTGGAACAAACTGCGATTTTAACCTGATTTATAAGAATGTGTTTAACATTAATGCTTCATGTATTTTTTATACCCCAGAAACTTAAAATAAAAGAAGCACAGGAGAAGTTGGTATAACAAATAAAGTTTTGCGCTTTCTGTTTCAACATTTAACTAAAAAAACAAAACCTCGTTAATAAAGAGCGCCGGATTTCTTCATCCCGCATCATAAAAAAAGTAAGAGTTATCTTTGCAAAAATTTTTTTGAATGAGCCGGAGAGGAAAAGTTTTAGTGGCGATGAGCGGCGGTATTGACAGTACCGTTACTGCACTGATGTTACATAATGAAGGTTATGAAGTGGTGGGTATTACTATGAAAACATGGGATTATGCAACAAGTGGTGGCAGTAGCAAAGAAACAGGATGTTGCAATATTGACAGCTTTAATGATGCCCGTATGGCGGCTGTTCAAAATGGTTTTCCGCATTTTATTTTAGACATCCGGGAAGAATTTGGAGATGCGGTAATCGAAAACTTTGTAGAAGAATATCTTGCCGGCCGCACACCTAATCCATGTGTAATGTGTAACACGCATATCAAGTGGAAAGCTTTATTAAAAAGAGCAAATGCTTTAGGCTGCGATTTTATTGCAACAGGCCACTATGCAAACGTGTACAGGCATCAGAACGGCAGATACGTAATTAGCAAAGGACTTGATGAAACAAAAGATCAGAGTTATGTTTTATGGGGTCTTGACCAGGAGTTGTTATCAAGAACTATTATGCCTTTGGGTAAATATCGCAAAACGGAAATAAGGCAAATGGCGCTGGATTATGGTTATCCGGAACTCGCTAAAAAAAGCGAGAGTTATGAAATTTGCTTTGTGCCAGATAATGATTACCGTGGATTTTTGAAACGTCGTGTCGAAGGTCTTGAAGAAAGAGTTGCAGGTGGTTGGTTTGTGGATAAGGCAGGAAAGAAATTAGGTCAGCATAAGGGTTATCCTTTTTATACTGTTGGGCAAAGAAAAGGCCTCGAAATTGCTTTAGGTAAACCTGCTTATGTTACTGCAATTGATCCGGTAACAAATACAGTTGTATTAGGTGAGGAAGAAGATCTTCAGCAAACCAAAATGACTGTAGGTAAACTTAACTGGATAAAGTATGATGGAGTTACGGATGGCATGGAAGCATTAACCAAGATCCGTTATAAAGATAAAGGTGCGTTGAGTAATTTGTACACTAATGGAAACGAGATCGTTGTTCATTTTTATGAAGAAGTGAAAGGAATTGCTCCGGGTCAAAGTGCTGTATTTTATGAAGGTGATGAAGTAATTGGCGGGGGCATTATTAAAAATTACTAAGTAACCGGTAGCAACAACCTTAAAAAATGATTTTTAGTGACATAGTTTTCACTAAAATTTATACTTTTATAAAGTCCAATTACCCAATTCCAAAATATCCATTTTATGAAAAGCCAGAATTACGTAATTGCGGCTATCCTGCTGCTTTTTATTTCTTCAGTTACTTATGGCCAAAAGTTTTTTGATCCAACACCCGTGATATCTTTTCCTGTTAAGGTAAAGTCTTTTGGTAGAACAGGTGCATCGCCAAGCTGCGATACATTGAATTACACTAAAGGACAGAAGTGGTCGTTTGCATATTACCAGGTTTACAAGGATGGTTCAGGTGGTTATGTAACGGGTAATAACATTTATAACGATAAACAAAAAGCTGCATTTTTCAATGCTTCTTCAACAAATGATAATTATTTAAGCAGAGTTTGGATAGCGGTGTATAAAGCTAATAGCCAGGTTAAAAGCCATTTGGATAAGATCATTTCTGTAAATATTTATGATGGCTCCAATGGCACACCTTCCCGTTTGCTTGCAACGCAGGATTTAAAGTTGAACGATTTTAAAATTGCAGCAACAGATAAGGTTTTTCTTGAAGTAAGTTTCGCACCTATAGCTTTACCAGCATCAAAAAAATTCTTTGTTTCGGTTGATTTTTCTACTCTTTCCTGGCCGTCGGATTCATTGTGTTTATTCAGCAATGTTAGTGGGGAATCTACCGAAAATGCATGGGAGCAAACATCGAACGGAACATGGGAAAGCTTAAGTACAGGATGGGGTTCAAGTTTAAAAGATGTATCATTTCATATTTATCCTTTCGTCAGTAATGCTACTAATGGCTGTGTTGGTTCGCTTCCGCTTAAATTATTATCTTTTTCAAGCGAGAAAAAAAATGGTCATGTTATCCTTAACTGGAATGTTGCAGCGGAGTATGATATGTGGGGTTATGAAGTGGAAAGATCAGCAGATAATATCCATTTTCAACCGGTATATTCAATAAAAGCAACCAATACAGCTTCTGTTCATACTTATTCTTTCACAGATAAAAACGCTTCTGTTGTTAGTAGTAACACGTTGTTTTATCGTTTAAAGCAAATCAATGCAGATGGTACAGCTACTTATTCAAATATTCTTGCAGTTAGCATCAACAATAAAACAATCACTATCAGTTTCCAGAATCCATTCCGAAATTCTCTTAATATCAATATAGAATCGCCGACTTCACAAAAAGCATTGATACGGTTGTATGATATAATGGGAAGGTATACTGGCATCACCAAAGAAGTTAATTTATCTGCAGGCATCACATCTGTAACTGTTCGGCCTTCTGCATTTCTTGCAAGCGGAACATATATAGCAGATATTGTGGTCAACAACAAGCATTATCAGTATAAAATAGTTAAGAATTAAATACACAAATTCCTAAAGGGACTTTTGTTGACAGCTTCATAGTGAAAAGGCTTTATGAATACAACACGCTAAAAATTCTCTTTTAGGAATGGGGGGGTAGCAGCAGAAGCTTTTCTTACTATTTTTTTGATAAGTTCATCCAGTTCCGCAGCACTTTTACTAAGCGGTTCAAGAAGATCAAGTGCATTTTCGCACATGTCTCTTTCCCTGTAAATAGCCATCAGTTCTGCAATACCTAGAATGTTAGCCAACGGCCTTCTTATTTGATGCGATTGTAAAAAAGCAATTTGCTTCAACCGAACATGATGATCGAGTAAATTATCCTGAATGCGTTTGTATTCGGTTCTGTCGATTGACCAACCGCCGATCAGTTTTTTGCTTCCTCTTTTCTTTACAGGAAATTTATACACGATAAAATGACGCATGTTTCCCTGCTTGTCAGGCGAAACTTCTTCCAATCGTATCACTTCATTTTCCTGCAAGGCCTTCATGTTGTTTTTGTAGTATACATCTGCAAGTTTTGCCGGGAAAATATCCCACAAGCTTTTTCCCACATCTTCATCTGTTAAGCCAACAGAATTTTTAAAAGCAGCATTCATCATCAACATTCTTCCTGTTTCATCTGTTATCCACGAAATAGCAGGGCTGTTATTAATAAAAGCATGAAATAATTCCTCACTTTCAAGTAAAGACAATTGTACCTTTCTTTCTATTGATTGCTCTTTGTGCGCTATTCCAATAATAAGCGGATCTTCTGTGCACTCGCATTGTAATGAAAATTCCCAACAGTAGGAATTGCTTGTATTGTTACAAATAAATTCAGCAGTGTTTTTACTTTTATCCTTCAGTAGGTCGCCTGCTATTTTCTTAAACAAAGTAAGCTCTGCTTTATCGAGATAATCAACAATAAAATTACCTTTTGTATTACGTTTTGGTTTCAGAGATGATTGAAAAAGATCGTTACAATATTTTATTTCAAACTCTTTATTAAATACAACTGCAACAAGTGCAGAAGAATTTTTAATGAACGCTGGCAACATAATTTGCAGGATAATTGGTTATAATGATTGATCGGATTAAACATCATCATTGTTCTAATTTCGATAATCACACGCCTCAAATATAAGAGGTATTTGAATTATGGCTGTTTAAATACGTTTACGATTAGAAAGAAAGTTAGTAAACAATATGGATGAGGGCCTTTGTTTTGTCGCAGTTGAGCCCTTTATTTGTCGCTTTTACAACCTGTAGAATTCAGTTTATAAAAGCATTTTTGTATGTAAAATCAAAAACATTTTTTATGGCGAACATGCAAAAAATAACACCTAATTTATGGTTTGATAACCAGGCAGAAGAAGCGGTAAATTTTTATACTTCTATTTTTAAAAATTCGAAGATCGGTAAGGTTAGCAGGTATGGAAAAGAAGGACAGGAAGTGCATCAAATGCGCGAAGGAACAGTTATGGTAATGGAATTTTGGATAGAAGATCAGAAGTTTACCGCACTTAACGGAGGACCCATTTTCAAATTTAACGAGGCCATTTCATTTATTATTAATTGTAAAGACCAGGAAGAAGTTGATTATTATTGGAACAAGCTTTCTGAAGGCGGCGATGAAAAAGCACAAATATGCGGATGGCTGAAAGATAAGTTTGGCGTATCGTGGCAAGTTGTTCCGGATGTTTTATCCAAATTAATGTCCGATCCTGAAAGAGGTAAAAATGTTATGCAGGCTTTAATGAAAATGAAAAAATTAAACATAGCAGAACTGCAATATGCTTACGACAATCAACCGGCAGAAGCATAATTTTCACGCTCCTTTATCCCTTTTGTATTGGTTAGCTTTGCACAAAGCTTTATGAAAATGAGTGTAACCATTCCTACAGACAGGACAATTTTCGAGGGAGAAATTGCAACTTATTGGTTTGAAGATGGCCTATTGGTATCACTTTCAAAAAGCCCTAAAAGAACGGTGGAAAATATTTCAGGAAACGTAGCCCTGGTAAAAAAGATAACAGGAAATAAAAGGGTTCCTTTATTGATCTATTTATCAAAATCTCCTGTGCCGGATAAAGCAACAAGAGTATTTTCAACCGAACAGTTACCTGTTATTTATTCTGCTATGGCAATGGTTTCGCAACCCGGACTTTCCTCTTTTA
>JAEZRL010000447.1 GCA_023440945.1 Bacteroidota bacterium | reverse complement strand
CATTTATCATGCAGGTATATTTTAAAGCAACAAGATCAATCCACCCACAACGTCTTGGCCGGCCAGTGGTAGCACCAAATTCATTACCGGTTTTTCTTAGCTCTTCACCTGTTTCATCTTCCAGTTCAGTTGGAAAAGGCCCGCTGCCAACACGTGTGCAATAAGCCTTTGTTACACCGATAACTTCATTTATTTTTTGGGGCGCTACACCAAGCCCTGTGCACACACCTGCTGAAATGGTATTTGATGAAGTAACAAAAGGAAACGTGCCGAAATCAATATCAAGCATGCTTCCCTGTGCGCCTTCTGCCAGAACTTTTTTGCCGTTTGATAAATGGTTGTTGATAAAGTACTCTCCATTAACAACATTCAATGTGCGAAGAAATTCTATCGCATCAAAAAATTCTTCTTCCCAATCCGAAATATCTTCATTGAAATTGAAGTTATCCAGCAATTTCTGGTGCTTTAAACGAAGACGAATATACTGGGTGATAAAATTTTTATCAAGCAGGTCACCAACACGTAAAGCATTACGGCCTGTTTTATCCATATAAGCAGGGCCGATTCCTTTTAAAGTTGAACCGATCTTATCAGAACCTTTTGATGCTTCCGAAGCTTTGTCCAACGCACGATGAGTTGGAACGATAAGATTTGTTCTTTCCGAAATAAAAAGATTCTTTTTAACATCAATACCAAATGCTGCTACTTTTTCGCATTCCTTTTTCAATGTTACCGGGTCGAGCACTACACCATTTCCAATTAAATTAATAGTGTTTTGATGAAAGATACCTGAAGGTATCTGGTGTAAAACAATTTTTTTATCACCTACATATAATGTGTGACCTGCATTGGGCCCACCTTGAAATCTTGCAATGATATCATAATCAGGAGCAAAGTAATCCACTATCTTACCTTTTCCTTCATCGCCCCATTGCAAACCAAGAATTACATCAACCATGTTGTTATTTTCTGTTGAGTGGCAAAAATAAACGCAAGAAACGGTTCAGCGAATTGAAATTTTAAGATGGCGCATAAACGTCAAATAATTACATCATTCAACGAATACTTCCTTCTCTTCAAGCAAAGCAGCATCAGGATGCATATTTTTAAACACGTTCAAAAGTGTCGATACGGCTTGTTTTCCTTTTTCTTGCAACTCTAAAGAATAATTGTTTACATACAGATCAATGTGCTTGCGCATCACTTCTTCACTCATTTCCTGCGCATGTTGTTTTACATACTGCGATAATTGTTTGTGATGATGCTGATAAGAATACTCAATGCTTTTACGTATCAATTCATCTAATTTCAAAATGATATTTCTATCCAGATTCCTTTTCGCAACAATGCCTCCTAAAGGTATCGGCGCTTTGGTTGTTTCTTCCCAATATTCACCCAGGTCTTTCAGTTTTGACAGACCTTTTTGCATATAGGTAAAACGATTTTCGTGAATGATAACGCCTGCATCAACTTCTTTATTAAGAACCGCATCTTCAATCTCGTTGAATACTTTAAATACTTTGTTTTCTACCTCCGGATAGGCCAGCGAAAACAAAAGATGTGCGGTCGTATTTTCTCCGGGAATAGCAACGACAGAAGCATCTGAAATATCGATAGCTGAAGCTGCGATAAGCAAAGGACCAACGCCTTTTCCCAAAGCACCACCGCTATTTAAAACAACATAATTCTCTAACACCAAAGGCAAAACACCATAACTTATTTTCGATATATCCACTTTGCCTTGTTTTGCCCACTCATTTAATGTTTGTACGTCTTCCAACTGCACATCAAATTCTAATCCTTCAGTATCAATTTTTCGATTAACCAAGGCATCAAAAATGAAAGTGTCGTTTGGGCATGGACTAAATCCTAAACTTAATTTCATCTGAAATTCTTTTTTCGATTATAAAGATTTTATTCTTTTTAATTGTTCTAAATAATTTAATAAAACATCATTCAACTTGCTGATGGCTTCCTGTAATTTCCATTTTGTTTTATCTCTTTCACCTATATAATTTGATAAAGCTCTTAATTGTATAAAAGGAATATCGAATTTCGCGGCAGCGTAATGCAAAGCCGCACCTTCCATGCTTTCTATAACAGGATGATATTTATCAATGTATTGTTCGATCCGTTTTTTATCCGTTGTTATTTCATTAATTGTTATCGCATCTGCTTCTTCTAAATGTAGAAGATTTAGTTTTGGAAGATGAGAATTAGGCAGCGATTTATTTTTGAAAGGAGATTCATTCGAATTCTGTAAATGAAGATCGAATATATCTTTCCAAACATTGTTTTCTTCAACACCCATATCAGCTATTATTTCATTGCGGATAACAAAAACTCCGCCTAATGATGAGGAGTGATCGAATGTGCCGGCAATGCCTGCCTGTATGATTAAATCCGGTTTTTCATTCAAAAAAAGAGAAGTGAGTGAAACAGCAGTTGCAAGCATTCCTACACCGGTAGTAAAAAAACTTATTTTATGCAGATGCGAAGTGGGTTCAAATGTTTTTAAACAAGGCTCATATTCCTTTGCTGTTGCCGCCGTAACTATTACATGCATAACGCAAAGGTCGCTCTAAATTTTATTTCAAAGCTCACCTGATCTTGCGATAAAAATTACTGCCTCCGTCCATAATGCAGTAAGAATCGGAAATGCCTAATTCATTGTTTTTAAGAGAAAGTACATTTGTAAAATCGCTATTACTGAATGAAATGAGCGTTGTACCAATGTCTGCACCGCAGGGCTTACCTTCATACACTTCATACGTTCCGGTTACGGTGAATGAAGTATCTGCATTTGCCACTTTACCAATAAAAGTTCCATCTGTTTTAAAAGTAAGTGTGTTGCCGTTGCCAGCGTTATAATGTTGTTCACCACTCCAGCCGCCATAAGATCTTGTAATTTCCCAGGTGCCAATAAGGGAAGTGGTCATTTCATTTGTTTTTTCGCAGGCTGAGCCTGAAAAAATGATAAAAAGCAGTATAATAAAAAGCTTTTGCATAACCTCTTTTTAAAAAGATGCTTTGCTGCTTATTATTGCTGCCTGCACTTGTACAAAGTTGTTCCCGGTGATGAAGCGAGTGACACAACGAAGCTCAATAGTATTGTTGCAGTTAAGTACATAAAAATTACATTAAACTACAGCGTGACAATTGCTTTACTGCATCCTTATTTTGCTCTTGCAACAGGTGGAAATATTTTTTTACAGAGGCTTGAAAATTGTTCAAAGCAGTTAGATCAATGCCCCACAAATCTCTATTTGAAAGTACTTTTTCGATAACCGCATCCTGAGAATAACGATGATGCAAGTCGAAGAAATATGCAGCAAGGTCGTCGTTTATACGATAGTAATTTTCGTTCAGTTTTCCCCAGAATTTATTTTCGTCTTTTTTTATTGGGTGCATAAATAACAAATAAGCAGCGAAGCCAAAAGCAATATGCTGCGGCGCATTATTGAACGTTTCATAATAACGTTGCAATATGGGAATTACACGCATCTTTATTTTAGACGTGTATTGCAATGTGATGTTTATCCATTGATGATTAATAGATGGATTGCGAAAACGATCTAATACCTGTAAGCCATAATTATGGGAAACAGTTGGATCAACAGCGAAAGGAATAGCAGGTGCGATTTCTTTGAGCATAAGATCACTGATGAAAGCAGAAAAAGTTCTATTCTCCATTGCTTCTCTTACTGTTTGAATGCCGCAGAGGTAGGCCAAACCAGAAGTGAGTGTATGCGTTGCGTTTAACATACGCAGCTTTAGCTCGCGATAAATTTGAATATCCGGTTGAATGATAACGCCTTTATCTGCTGAAGCAAATGAAAGCATTTGTTGCACGTAGGCATCGCCTTCAATTGCCCATAAACAATAAGGTTCGGCAACAATAAGTAATTTATCCTGGTAGCCCAACTGTTGTTCTACCTCGGTTGCAACCTGTTCAGATGGTCTGCCTGGAACAATTCTATCAACCAAAGAACTGCAAAAATGGTTGCATGTTTTAAGCCAGTCAATAAAAGATGAATCGAGGTTGTTATGATTTGAAAGCTGCAGAAGGATGTTCAATAATTTTTTGGCGTTATCAGGAATTAATTCGGTTGGAATAATAGTCATTCCACTTTCTGCGCTTCCGTTGAATGCTTTGAAACGTTCGTATAAAAAAGCCAGGAGCTTAGCTGGGAAAGAAGAAGGTGGTTGCTGGTGAATATCTTCTTTTATGAGTTCGATACCTACTTCTGTAGTGTTAGAAACAATTATCTGCAATTGCTCATTGTGCGCACATTGTAAAATTGTAAACCATTCTTCTTTCGCTGATAACACCCGGCTGATAGCTCCGCAAATAATATTTTCTTCTTTTTTTTCACCGCCTTCAATTCCTTTTATGCAAAGTGTGTACAAATTATCCTGCTCTTCAAAAACTTTTATATCTCCTGCATCCGTTGATTTTACTGCTACAATTCTTCCATCAAAAATGTTTTGTTTGTTAGCTTTATCAACAAAATAATCTACAAGTCCACGCAATAAAACACCTGTTCCAAATTTTAAAATTTTTTCCGGCAAGAGAAAAACATTAGCCGCTGGTTTCGTAACGTTGTGTGCAGAAATGGAAGAAAGATTTTCTTTATTCAAGATCATGGATGCAGATTATTGATGAAGTGAACAATAATTTCTGCTAAAGATATTTATCTATTGTTTTACGGATGAAGAAAAGCCCGAGATATTTTAAGAATATTATTAAACGTGTGAAGTTTTAGAAAACCACACACGTTATTAGAAATTCTAACGTATTAAAGTAACATTGCCTTTTATGGGTATAACGGAATTATTGTCGCAAACGGTTTCTATCATATAAACGTAAACATCGGGGGAGAGTGCCTGCCCTTTCATTTTGCCATCCCACCCCGCAGAAGCATCATTTGGTGCAAAGTTCAATTTTTCAAAAACCATTTGTCCCCAGCGATTAAATATTCTCATGGAACGAATGTTAAATAAGCCTTTTCCACGTGGGTAGAAAATGTCATTCATGCCATCCTGGTTAGGCGAAAAAGTATTGGGAATAAAAACATTCGCACCGTTGCAAATAACCTTTAAAGTTATCTCTGCTCTTGCATAACATGAACCACCATTTGCGGCAACACAGGCATACGTAATAGATTCTTTTGGTGTGGAGATCGGGTGTGAAGACGTTGGATCATTAAGGTATTTCGAAGGCATCCAACGCCATTGCGTAACATCAGGTGAATTTTTTGTTTTCAGCTCAACAGAACTTCCCACATTTACTTCCACCACATCACTTCCCATATCCATTTCCATTTGCGGGATCGGGTAAACTTTTATCTTAACTTTAGCTGTATCAAAAAAACAGTTTTTATCATCAGAACCAATCAAGCTGTAAGTAATAGCCGTATCTTTTGATGCATGGAAAACAGGTGTTGGAGAGTTTGGGTTATCAAGATATAAAGGCGGATTCCAACGATAAACTTCTGCGCCGCTTGCCTTTAAAGTAGTAGCTTCATTCAAACACAAAGTGTCTGCTTTTGTAATCTTCACATGAACAGGCTGTTTTACTATAACGTGAACAGAATCTATAGAAGCGCAGCCATAACGGCTTACACTGTTTAGGTAATAAGTAGTAGATGTTCCGGGTCTCGCCACAGGGTTTGTGCAGGCAGAACAACTAAGTGTGCCATCATTTATCCAACGAAAATCTGCATTTCCCCGAGGTTGCAATTTAAGTGATTCTCCTGCGCATAAAAATGTATCTGCGCCTGCACTAACATTGGGCACCGGCATCACCACTACCGGAGCCGTAACAGTGTTAAAACAGCCATCTTCATTTGTCCCGATAAGCGAGATGTTATAAGTGCCAGCTTTTGTAAATGCATGGCTTGTTGTTATACCTTCTTCTGTTTGGTTATCACCAAAATTCCATTTCCATGATGTGATATTATCACTCGTTAACTGGTAACCTGCAAACCTTGTAGCTGATAATACGCAAAATGAATCCGGTGCATCCATTTCAATTTTCGGACTCTTATAAACGGTTACTTCTATCGGTAATTTAATGCTGTCTGTACAACCTAATTGAGTAATCACCGTAAGCGCAGTGTTATAAGCTCTGGATGAAAAATAATGATGAAAAGGATTTGCTTCTGTGGAAGTACTTCCATCTCCAAATTTCCAGGAGTAAGAAGTGATAATATCATTGTAAACAGTCGAAGAATCATTGAAAATAACTTTTGTAGAATCACAGGAAGGAGGTGCTTCTACATGAATACCTGCCTTAACATCAGCGATAACAATGGTATCTTTATTTTCAATTCCCACCTGACAACCTGCAGAATCAGTCAGCACTAGCTTAGGTACAAATTTTCCCGGTGTTTTATATGCGTGTGTCGTTACAGAATCTGTTGTTTTTACCGTTACACCATCATTATAATCCCATATCATGCTTTTAATGTTTTTTGTAGATGCACGGAAATGAACAGTAGATGGATTACATGCTTGTGTAGGCGGGTACATTAATTTACCGGAAGGACCTCTCAACGTGATGGTTGTTTTTGCAGTGTCTGCACATTGTCCAAAGCCTTTTGCTATCAACCGCAAAATGAATTTCCCCGCCGTATTATAAACATGTGCAGGATTAGTGTAATAAGTGCTGCTGCCATCGCCAAAATCCCAGGTATAAGCTGACGATTGTTGTGATGTATTAACGGGTTCAACTAAAAACGGTGGACAAGAACTTGATGAGTCTTTTAAAGTAAAGGAAGCTCGTGGGTCGGAAATGGTTACAAGATTTGTTTTGGTAATGCTGTTTGTGCAACCATATTTATCCTTCACATTTAATGAAATAGTATAAGTTCCTTCTTCTGCATAAGTATGAACAGGATTAGTAACTGTTTCCTGCAACTGGTCGCCGAAATTCCAGATGTATTGAAGTCCTGAACCTGCAGATAAATTTTTAAATGAGACAGTATTTTTTGTGCAGCGTACCGTATCGCTTGCTGTAAACTGTGCAAC
>JAEZRL010000414.1 GCA_023440945.1 Bacteroidota bacterium | reverse complement strand
GGCGATAACAGCGTAACAGAAGGTGAAGTAAGCGAGGCATTTCAATTTGCAGCCTTGAAGCAACTGCCCGTTATTTATCTGGTGCAGGATAACAATTGGGGCATAAGTGTAACGGCTAAAGAAGCCCGTTCAATGGATGCTTTTGAATACATCGATGGGTTTAAAGGCATCAGTAAATTGCATGTGGATGGAAGTAACTTTGAAGCAAGTTATCAAACCATTTATGAAGCAATCCGTTTTGTACGAAGAGAAAGAAAACCTTTACTTGTTCATGCTTCCGTTCCCTTGCTTAATCATCATACCAGCGGTGTAAGAAAAGAGTTTTATCGCAGTAAAGAAAATTTGGAAGAGCATGCAAAGCGAGATCCTTTTATCAAACTAAAAAATGTTTTATTACAAAAAGGTTATACAGAAACACAGCTTGATGCAATACAAAAAAGCGCTGAACAAAAAGTGCATCAGGCATTTGAAAAAGCAAAGCTCGCACCTGAACCTGATGCATCAAAAGTAGCCACGCATGTTTTTACACCAACACCAATTAAAGAGGAGAGGGGAGAAAGAATGCCTGCAAATGGTTCAAGAGTAATAATGGTTGATGCCGCTTTACATGCGATTGAAGAAATTATGGAAGATCATCCCGAGTGTTTGTTTTATGGACAAGATGTGGGAAGAAGACTTGGCGGCGTTTTTAGAGAGGCGGCAACACTTGCTGAAAAGTTCGGTGATGAACGTGTGTTTAATACCGCCATTCAGGAAGCATATATTATCGGTTCGGCTGCCGGACTTTCGGCAGTGGGTTTAAAGCCAATCGTCGAAGTACAGTTTGCTGATTATATTTATCCCGGTTTTAATCAATTGGTAACTGAGATATCAAAATCGTGTTTTTTATCTAATGGAAAATTTCCGGTGCAGATGGTCTTGCGTGTGCCAACAGGAGCGTACAGCGGCGGTGGACCTTATCATAGTGGAAGCATCGAATCGACTTTGTTAAGTATAAAAGGAATAAAAGTTTGTTATCCGTCTAATGCAGCAGATATAAAAGGATTGATGAAAGGAGCATTTTATGATCAGAATCCGGTGATCATGCTTGAACATAAAGGATTATACTGGAGTAAAGTGGGAGGAACGGAAGAAGCAAAAACAATTGAACCTGCCAAGGATTATATTCTTCCATTAGGTAAAGCAAAAGTTATTTTAAGGGCTGATGATGATAAAGTTCGAAGAGGTGAAACAGCTTGTATCATCACGTATGGTATGGGTGTGTATTGGGCGAAAGCTGCAGCAAAAAGATTTCCCGGCCAAATAGAAATTATTGATCTCCGAACGTTGTATCCTTTAGATGAAGATCTTGTGTACAGAACAGTAAAAAAACACGGCCATTGTTTGGTGCTTACTGAGGAGCAACAAAACAATTCTTTCGCTGAAGCACTTGCTTTTCGCATTACTTATAATTGTTTTCAATTTTTGGATAAAGAAGTGGAAGTGTTAGGTGCATTGAATCTTCCTGCAGTTCCTATTAATCTTGCATTAGAAGCAGCTATGTTGCCAAATCCTGAAAAGGTTGCGGAGAGATTAGAGAAGTTACTCTTTGAATGATGTGTATGGTTCTCGGTAAGAACTTACACTACAATCAGACTTCTCTTAACTCACAATCAAAACGGGGATAGACAAACGATGCCGTACATAATCAACCGTTTCGCCGTAGAGATAATCTTTAATACCGCTGTGCCTGTGTGCACCCATAACAAGCAGATCCGCTTTTGATTCATTTACGATCCTTAATATTTCCTTTGTTCTGTTATTATACCCCAATGCGATGGAAGTTTTATACCCCATACTTCGTAATTGTGCAGCATATTTTTCCAGACGTTCAAGATCTTTTTCACTTTCATAATCACCTGCAGCATCACCTGAATACCGAGCAGAAACGGTTTCAACGATATGCAATAACACATACGATGCTATATGCTTTCCCTGTGTTAGCGCATGTGCAATTAATTTTTCATCATTTTCGGTAAAATCAAGTGCCACCGCTATTTTTTCTGTTTCAGGGATGGTAAGGTTCTTTAATAATCTTTCTTCACTATGCAATTGGATATTTGTTTTTTCTTTACGTCTTCTTAAGATAGGCAAAATCGTCATCATAATAAATAACCATGCAAAAAGAAGGGCGGCAACAGTCATTACTATTTTTGTACCTATCTCTCCACTTTGATCAAATACCTCTATAACCGTATCAATAACTAAGCGCACATTCAAAAAAACAAGGATACCTGCAACCATCCAGGATAATAATTTTACCCAATTATTGATAACAAATTCTTTCATCGTTTCTTTATCACTTACAAAATGTATAAGCGGAATGATTGCAAAACTTAATTGCAAACTCAATATAACCTGGCTTAATACAAGCAGATCATCTACTTCTTTTTCTCCATAAATGATGATAACCAATACCGCAGGAACAATAGCCAATAAACGTGTTATCAATCTTCGTAATAAAGGATTAATGCGCAAACGCAGGTAACCTTCCATTACAATTTGTCCAGCAAGTGTTCCGGTGATTGTAGAACTTTGTCCGGATGCAATCAAAGCAATTGCAAAAAGAAAAGGTGCCAGTTTTGAGCCCAGCATCGGCTCTAATAATTTGTGTGCATCTTCAATCTTCGCCACATCTGTATGACCGGAAGTAAAGAAAACTGCAGCGGCAAGGATCAATATACATGCATTTACAATAAAAGCTGCATTCAACGCAACAGCACTATCAATAAAATTATATCGCAAAGCTTTTTTTATAGAAGCGTTATCGGGTCTTACTTTTCTTGTTTGCACCAGTGCTGAATGCAGATATAAATTATGCGGCATAACGGTTGCACCAATAATGCCAACTGCAATATATAAGGCTTCATTGTTTAAAGCAGTTGGTACAAATCCTTTTACCACTTCTCCCATATCAGGTTTTGCCAATACAATTTCAATGATGAATGACAAACCGATTATCAGAACCAAAGCCACAATAAAAGCTTCGAGTTTACGAATGCCCAATTTCTGCAAATAAAAAAGAAGAAAAGTATCAAGAACAGTTAAAGAAACGCCCCAAATCAATGGCAGACCTGTAAGTAGTTGAATGCCGATCGCCATTCCTAAAACTTCTGCAAGATCACACGCTGCTATAGCAAGTTCTGCAAGTATGTACAAACAAAAATTTATCAGCGGCGGATATACTTCCCTGTTTGCCTGTGCTAAGTCTCGTTTGCGAACAATACCCAAACGGGCACTTAAACCTTGTAGCAATAAAGCCATCAGGTTACTCATTAACAAAACCCAGATAAGTTTATAACCAAATTGTGAGCCGCCCTGTAGATCGGTTGCCCAATTACCTGGATCCATGTAACCAACGCTAACCAGATAAGCGGGTCCTAAAAATGCAAATACTCTTCTCCATCCTTTGCGTTTTTGTGGGTCAACACTTGCATGAACCTCGCTTAGCGAGTTGTCATGATCCGTTTCATCCGTAGTCAATAATTTGAAATTCATCTTTGTATTAAAACTTTATAATAACTCATATTAATAGGTTTTTTAAGGCAGGATGTTTTTATTTTGATGCCGTCTATAGCATTTTATGGCATCGTCTGTTGTGTCACTCACTTCGTCGTTCCGTTTTTATAGCAGCTTATTTTTTTCAACAAACACTTTCACAAACAACGCCTCTGCCAATTGCTGACTTAGCGTTGTTGCAGCATGATTTTTTATTTTTATTTCAACAGATTGATCGAAGCTGAATTTCTTTTTTATTTCCAGTCTTGTTCCAATGCTTATGTTCTTGTGTTTCAAAACTTCGAGAAGTTCTGTTGATTGGCTTCCAACAGATGTTACTTCTGCTTCCGTATTTTCTGCAAGCTGGATAAGATTTATTTGTTGCTGCTGAATGATCTTTCCATTGCTGTCCGGTATCGGATCACCATGCGGATCAAATTTTGGATGATTCAGGAAAACATCTAAGTGATCTATTAATTTCTTACTGCTTACATGCTCTAATTCTTCCGCAATAGCATGTACTTCATCCCAGCCCATCTTCAATTTCTCCACTAAAAAATATTCCCATAAACGGTGTCTTCGCACAATTGATAGTGCTACTTTCTTGCCTTCAGTATTTAAACGCACACCCTGGTAAGGTTCGTAATGCAGTAACTTTTTTGACTTAAGTTTTTTTACCATATCCGTTACAGAAGCAGCTTTGGTTTTTAGTCGCTCTGCAAGATCATTGGTAGAAACATTATCGTCAGTGTTTTGTAAATGAAAGATGGCTTTGATATAATTTTCTTCAGCTATCGAAAAATTAGACTGCACGTAATAAAATTTTAGACAAATCTAAATAATATTTCAAATCCTGAAAGAAAATCAGACAGATTTTATTTACTTTACATCTTGTCAAAAAAAATCAATGCAGAAAATTTGGGTATTTATCGTTCTTGCCGTTTTTATTGCAGCCTGTGGAAACAAGAAAAAATCCTTAGCAGGAGAAGATGAAGTTAGTCCGGAAGATTTTTTTAGTGCTTTCAACGATATAAAGCTTCCTTTTGCAGCGGCAGATACAAACATTAGGAAGATTGCAGATACAACAATTATCAGTTTACATACTGTTCAGCAATTTGTACCTGACAGTGCTTTGAATCGTATTACTAAAAATGCAAAGAATTTAAAATTTTATCCTGTTGGCAAGATTGAAAAGAATGGCGATATCTATCTTTTGATGGATATCGTTAATGGCAAAGCAACTTCTCTTGTTACTTTTTTGTTTAATAAGCAATACAAATATATTGATGCGCTTTCGTTAATATCCAATAACAGCGATGATAATTACCGGCATTCGCTTAGCATCAATAGCGAGCCAACTTTTATGGTTAGCAAAGAAAAAACGGCGAATGATCAATATCTCTACACCAAGAATGGTTATGGTTATAACAAAGAAGCTAAAGATTTTATTATTGTGATAAACGACAGTAATGAAGGCGCTGAAAGAAATGAGATCATAAACCCTATAGATACTTTACCAAAAGCCAACAAATTCAGCGGGGATTACGTAAAGGATAAAAAGAATTTTATTTCGGTAAGAGATGGACGAAACGGGACAAATTATGTCTTCTTCACCCATTTTGAAAAAGATAATGGCAATTGTACAGGTGAATTAAAAGGAAGTTTTGCAATGGTTAATGCAACCAAAGCGATTTACAGGGAAAACGCAGGCCCTTGTGTGATTGATTTCAGTTTTGAAGGTAGTTCTGTAAGTGTGAAAGAAAGAGGTAACTGTGGTAATCATCGGGGTATAAGATGCGAATTTAATGACACGTATCGCAAAAAGAAAGTAACAAAGCCTAAAACAAAAACAGGTAAAAGCAAATAAAGTGTTTTAGATTACGTTGAGTCCGGTTTTTTTTGTTTATTTACCGGACAGAAGAAATCCTATGTTAAAATCAATGTATACAAAGTTTTTAAAAAAAGTTTCGAGCAAAGCTATTCAGATCAATTATTTGAAAGAGTGGCCGCAACTCCATAACTCAGATTTTGCTAAACGTGCTTCTTTATGGTTTAATCATAATATAGAAATCGTTCATTATGATGCTTCAGAAAAACTTATCTACTTAAAGAAAGAAAACATTATATTTTTAACCACTCCCGATTATTCTTTTATTATCAATGAGATATTTTGCAAACACTTGTATTTCATCAAACCTGGTTATTTAAAAAGGGGGGAATATTCTGTTTTTGATATTGGAATGAACAGAGGGTATGCCACTTTATATTTTGCGGATCAATCCTGGTGCAAAAATGTTTATGGCTTTGAATTAAACCAGAAAACATTTGAGATGGCAGAAAAAAATTTAGCGCTTAATTTTTCCTTTAAAAGCAAGGTGCAGTTATACAATTTTGGC
>JAEZRL010000344.1 GCA_023440945.1 Bacteroidota bacterium | reverse complement strand
TTTCAGCACATTCAGTACTGGCTTTGTTGATATTCTTGCAGCAGAGCAAACACCTGATAATCCAAGCTGGTACCAGGGCACAGCAGATGCGGTGCGTCAATCCATGCGGCATATTGGTAACAACGATTTTGAGTATGTTTTGATTTTAAGCGGTGATCAGTTATATCAAATTGATTTTGCAGACATGATAAATAATCATGTGCAAAAAGAAGCAGACATAACGATCGCCACTATTCCTGTTGATACAAAAGATGCCGTTGATTTTGGTATTTTGAAAATTGATGAAAATCAGTACATCACTTCTTTTATTGAAAAACCAAAACCGGAATTGCATTCAGAATGGTCAAGCGATACCGGTGATGCGATGCGTAGCCAGGGCAAGGTTTATCTTGCATCAATGGGTATTTATATTTTCAACAGGAGTGTGCTGGAAGGATTATTGAAAGATGATTATCCTGAAGCTACAGACTTTGGCAAAGAAATTATTCCAAATTCTATCAAGGATTTCAAAGTAGTAAGTTACCAGTATGAAGGTTACTGGACAGATATTGGAAATATTCCTGCTTTTTTTGAAGCCAATATTGCTTTAACGGAAGATCTTCCTGCCTTCAATCTCTTTGATCGCAATCAAACCATTTACACCCGTGGAAGAATGTTGCCGCCGGCAAAGATCAGCGGAACAACTCTTGAAAAAACGGTTATTGCGGAAGGTTCTATTATTCTTGCAAGCCGCGTAGAGCATTCTGTTGTTGGTGTTCGTTCACGCATTGGTCATGGCACCACGGTTGTTAGCAGTTACATTATGGGTAACGATTTTTACGAAACGTTGCGGGATATGGAAAACAACAGCGCCAAAGGAATTCCACCTGTTGGCATTGGCGAAAGATGTTATATAAAAAATGCCATCATTGATAAAAATGCTCGTATTGGCAACGATGTGCGCATTAATGGCGGAAAGCATCTCGAAAACAGCGATCACATGTTATACACTATTAAAGAAGGCATTGTGGTTGTAAAGAAGGGTGCCATTCTTCCTGATGGTTTTGTAATATAATAGTGAGTTTTTTTATGTAGCCATCTAATAACTTCACTCAAAACCTGTTGCGTCGCACACTTGTACTTCATTGCTTTGTGCAGCAACAGGTTTTTTATTAAACTTCGTTCTTCATAATTTGTGGTTCAGTTTTAAAACAGCTAGAATAATTCTACTATACTTACTACTATATTTGTTAAAAAATAGCCTTAACCTTATAGAATGAAAATTATTATATTCATTTCGGTTGCAGCCATGCTTGTGTCCATCTTTGCTTTTACCGTCAAGTCCAAAAATCACTTCAAACAAAACAGTAAAAGAGAAACATTTCAGGGGCGTTTTTTCTAATGGTATGAAAGGTGATTCTATTTTCTTTACTGTTTCTACTGATAATAAAACATTAAGCGAGCTTACATTTAAAGGTTACTGGCGATGCTCGGGATCTCTGGAACAAACAACAGCGGGACCAGAAGGAACATTTACTATTATTAATGGGAAAGTGAATAATCATATAAGCGAACCACCTAATGGAGGAAGCACTGCCTGGCGTTTCGATCTCGATACAGAAATTTCAGGTGATAAGGCCGAAGGAACTTTCAGGATGAACATTAATGCGCTTGGCTGCGACACCTATCTTTTAAAGTTTACAGCTGAAACTTATTGAGTTATTTGCTTTATCCTTTCAGCATCTGCCCATTACTTCACCATAAAAATGTAGAGTCTGGGATTCCTGTTATGGCATGTGAACCGAATTAGCTATTTTCTTTTCATGTGGTCTTTAAAGTTCCTTTCATACATCTCGATCCATTCATCAGGTGTTATCTTTGAAACAAGCTCGCCGATAAGTTTATAAGGGATGTCTTCGGCCTTTTTATAACGCAAACAACTCTTACCCATGTCCAGTTTTTTGGCGGATGCTTTGGCATGGGCTTCAGTAAACCATTTTAATAGCTTGGGATCAGCATATATACCCATGTGATAGATTGCTATAAAATTTTTTTGCGAGGCAAACGTCATAAAAGGTAGTGGCAATTTCGGATCACAGTGATAGCCTGCAGGGTATTTACTGTGCGGCACTACGTAGCCAACCATCCCATAGCTCATACCTTCCTCGAACCCCCCCGGAATATTCTTTTTAATTACGTTCCTTAATTCAGTAACCGCTTTCTTTCTATCCTCCGGAAGTTCGTTTATATACTGGTCAACCGTTGTTGCTTTGGATTGCATAAGTCAATTTTAAAGCTTTAAAATACAAAAAAACTACGGCTATAAACTTCTATTCTGCTGCAGGTACTGGGCTTTAAAAAAATGAATATTCTTAGAACAAAGCTTTATTGAGCACCTGTTTCGATGATTACTTTTTCATCAACAGAACCTGGATTTATGCTGATAAATTCAGCCGTGCTCAAACACCAGTTTACATAAGTAGAAACGCCTTCTTTTAAGGTGCTGTAACCACAGATATCATATACAGTTTTTTCATAGGCTGAAAATATCCCGATCTTCCAAAACAATTCTTCCCCGGTCATTTGCTTTTCATTGTTACTATTAACGCTGTAGCCTGTATATAAAAGCTGTTGAAAGCCGGAGATGAAAGGTATTTGTTGAATGGCTTGTCCGGTAGCAATATGATCTGCATGGTCATTTGGATTTCGCTTCCTATGGGGGTCCTGGTAATGCACAGTTATATCAGTTAGGTTTTCGCTTTCAAAACGGATAATAGCTTCAATAGTTATAAGCAAGTCTTGCCAGCTATGATAAGAAGTAGAAAAATCTATAGCATTTATCTTATTGATTTCTCCTTTTCCAAATCTTGAAAGACTTTGATAATGATTGGATGAAAAACCTTTACCATCAAGGTTTCCATCAGGCAAACGAAGAAAATAACTTATTGCATTATTTGCAGACCAATAATGAACAGGATGAAAGTTTAATTCTCTTTCGCCGGTTGATTCTGTTATAATTTCTTTAGGTGCCAGGCAAAACCTTACAGAGCTTTTCATTCCCTCTTCTCTTGCTCTCCAATAGGTTTCATCTTTTCCTGCATCGCCTGCCGTTGTAATAATAAAAACAACTTTATGAGATGGTGTTAACAGGTCATAATACACATTCGGTTGCATAAAAAGTTGCCAGTCATCTGCGTGTGCAACTATGTAGAAAGAAATCTTTGCAAACTGCTCACTTATCATGCAATGATTTTGTTTGCTTTTAAGCTTTAAAAAGGGAGCGATAAATTTATAAAACGTTACTATACAGTTCTGCTGCTGATTTTTTTGCTGAGCGTTTTATTATCCGCCAGCTTATGTCCGTTTGTAACAGGAAAAGCAATTCGCTTAAGCACATTTGCCGTTCGCAGTGCATTTACTTTAAGATTGAAATATTCTTCTACTCTTGCTCTTGCAGCAATGCCCATGTCGCGAAGCCATTCAGGGTTATCGAGCAACCGGATAATTTTTGCTCCTACGTTCTGCCAATCACCCACTCCTGCAAGAAGCCCTGTATTTCCATCTTCAATAATTTCCCGAACACCACCCACTGCTATACCAACTGTTGGACATTCACACGCCATTGCTTCAAGCAACACCAAAGAAGTTCCATCACTTCTCGACGTATGTGCCAAAACATCCAGTTCAGGATATACTTCTGCCGGGTTCATCCAACCTAAAAAATGAACATGGTCTTCCATGTGAAAACTTCGGCACATATCCTGAAGTTCATCTTTCATCAATCCTTCTCCGGCCAGTATAAAATGTACATCGGGACGAAGGCGGTACACATATTGCGCTGCACGAAGAAAAAGATCAGGACCTTTTTCTTCATCCAGTCGTCCAACAAAACCAACCAAAGGAGTATCGGGAGAGATATTAATTGAGCTGCGCAATTTATTGTTATGACGAGGAGCGAAGACATCGGTATCAACAGCATTGCGCACAATATCGATACGCTCCGGGGATAAACCCATTGCTAAAGCCTGGGAATATGCTTCCTGGCAATTGGTTATTAAATGGGTTCCGAGAGCACGGGTGATACCAAATTCCTGCGAGGTAACATTCATTCCATGTACCGATGCAACCACTGGTTTCTTAAGAAGAAGTCCCGCTAATCCTGCAAGAACATGTGCTTTCGGCATGTGTGCATGAAGAACATCAGCCTGGTGAAGCCGGCCTATTTCAACGGCTAACTGAATAGAACGCCAAATAGGATCATCTTCAATTGGCGTTATATAAACTTCTTCTACATTTAAATTCCGGAGGGAAGCAGTGAACCGACTTTCGTAAGGGCAAATACAAGTTAGTTTATATTGATCGGGGGGTAGATGACTGATAAAATTTTGTATGTAAGTTTCCATTCCACCCAAACTCGCGTTTCCTATCACCTCCAAAACACGAACGCAGTTTTCGTTCTGCCCCGATGGGCCATTCGTTTCCATTGGTAACTATTTGGTTTTAACCAATTATTAAACAGCAATTATAGTTCCAAAAACAACAGGGTATTGTTAATGCAATAAAAAAGCAATTGCAGGTGATTTTGCAATTGCTTTTTGTTATAAAGTATGTATTAATTCAAATTATTTCGCAGGAGTGATAAGAATGTTCCTGTATTCAATCGGGCCGTGGTCACCCTGTATAAGT
>JAEZRL010000340.1 GCA_023440945.1 Bacteroidota bacterium | reverse complement strand
CTTGTAAATACATCAGAAATAAAAGAAATGTTTGTTGGTGAAAGCGAAGTGCAACGGCAGCTGGGAAGATTATTGGTTTTGGCAGATGCAGCACATTCCTTCGGTGGTGTATATAACAATAAGCGTTCTGGCTCTATTGCAGATATAACTGTTTTCTCGTTTCATGCAGTAAAGAATTTAACAACTGCAGAAGGTGGGATGATCTGTTTGAATATGCCCGAGCCATTTGTCAACAAAAAAATTTATCAAACACTTCGCTTGTGGAGTTTGAACGGACAAACAAAAGATGCATTAACAAAATCACAGTCAGGCGCCTGGAAATATGATATTGTTTACGCCGGTTTTAAAATGAACTTACCCGATGTTTTAGCTGCGATCGGCCTTGCACAATTTCGTAAGTATAAAGATGATCTTTTGGTTGAGCGTAAAAGAGTTTTTGATACTTACGATACAATGTTATCTTATTACGATTGGGCTATTCTCCCACCTTTTCATAAAGAAGGATGCAGTCCTTCATACCATCTATATCCTCTTCGTATAAAAGGCATTACTGAACAACAACGGGATGCAGTAATAAATTGTATTACAGAAAAAGGTGTTTCAGTAAATGTTCATTTTATTCCTTTGCCTATGCTTTCTGTTTTTAAAGAAAAGGGCTATAACATTAATAACTATCCTCAATCTTACCTGCAGTATGTAAACGAAATTTCACTTCCTGTTTATCCGCAGTTATCTCATCAAGATTGTTTAAAAGTTATTGAAGCAGTTGTTGAATCAGTAAAAAGCATAATGGCTTAATTGTTGCTTTCCCTTTTAGAGAATCCTTTTAAATAGGTTTTAAAACATCAGTTATCATTAAAATGAAATTAAATGATAATTAGTCGTAAACAAGAACGGTTTTAACAGCGTTATATTTACCTTAGAAAGAAAAACGAGCTTGTTTTTCATTTTTATATAATCCAGTAACCATTAAATTCAGGTCCTTGAAAAACTATAAGCAAAATGTTTTAAGGAGCATAGACATAAGCAATGTTTACAAACCGGCTGCATTAGTAGCTTGTATTCTTATTTTGATATATGCAAACTATGCTTTCTGCAATTTGTATCCTTTCGCAAACATGGATCTTTTCCATAAAGGTCTATTATACACAGGCTTTTTTGCGCCTGCTATATTTTTCATTTTCAGATCAACAAGCAGTTTAATTCGTACTACTGATGTTTTTTTATCAGCACTTGGATTGCTTTTTTTATCACCGGTATTCATATGTATAAGCATTCTTATTAAATGGGATTCGAAGGGTTCTGTATTCTTTGCACAGCAACGTGTTGGTAGAAACAACAATGATTTTTTTATTTATAAGTTCAGGACAATGAGTATAAATGCACAGAAATATGGTGCTTTAACTGTTGGCAGTAACGATCACAGAATAACAAAAGTTGGTTATTATTTGCGTAAGTATAAATTGGATGAATTACCTCAATTATTCAATGTATTTATTGGGCAAATGAGTTTGGTTGGCCCAAGACCTGAGATAAGAAAATATGTGAATCTTTACACAGATGAACAGAAGAAAGTATTAAGTGTAAGGCCAGGTATTACTGATCATGCTTCCATCAAGTACAGAAAGGAAAGCGATCTTTTAAAAACTGTTCAAAATCCTGAAGCATTTTACATAAATGAAATATTGCCGGAGAAGATAGAGTTAAGCAAATATTACATTGATAACATGTCTATTGCTAATTATATTGGCCTTATTATCAAAACCTTCTTACCGGCGGGCAAATTTACCCAGGCACAAAAAGATAATACTGAACCGAAAAAAATTATAAGGCATATACATATTCCTGCTGATCCTGTTTCTGCTACTATTTGCGCTTCCGTTTCTGAACACAGCCTTACAAGAGCCGCCATTCGGGTTTAGGTAAATCTTGTATGTTTGCTGAATGTTTTCATTTTTCAAATCTTCAAAAGTTGACGCTGATCTTTCATTCATAGGCATTGATATGCATTCGCATCTTTTGCCAGGGTTAGATGATGGATTAAAAGAACTAGATCAAACTATTGCTTTTGTGAAAGAATTGAACACACTAGGTTATCATTCTTTAGTTTGTACGCCGCATATTTTATCTGATCTCTACCCGAATACTCCGGATACTATTTTACCCAGATTAACTATTGTAAGAGAAGCATTGAAAGAAAACAATATTCCTGTTCAGATTCATGCGGCGGCAGAATATATGGTTGATACGGATATGGAGAGTTATGTAAAATCCGGTAAACCTTTGCTTACTTTCGGTAAGAATTATATTCTTATCGAAATGTCTTATCTCGCTGCTTCGCCAAATATCGAGCAGGTTATTTTTGAATTGAGAATGAAAGGACTGCAACCTATTTTAGCGCATCCGGAGCGTTATAATTTTTATCATCACGATTTCTCAAAGTATGAAAGAATGAAAGATCTTGGTTGTCTTTTACAAATGAATCTTCTTTCTATCAGCGGTTATTATGGCAAAGGGATAAAACTTGTTGCAGAGAAACTGGCAAAAAATAAAATGATTGACCTTGTTGGAACAGATATGCATCACACTAATCATTTGAATGCATTGAAAGAGCTTGCAACAAAAAAAGAATTTTATAAGCTGATGGAAAACATTGATTTAAAGAACAGCAGTGTATTAGATTAACTTGCTTTTCGACTTTTTAAAATTGATGCATAAAGAACAAGGCGTACAAGTGAGTGACACAACAAAAGCTGAATAAAGATTTAAAGTTCGCTCCAACCCAACTTTGCCTTATTTTTTATTTGGTTTTCTCTAGTTACAGGCTTACCTTTGCCGTCCTTAAATTTTTTAGCCATGAACGCAGCAGTTCAATTTGTGCATGAGCAGTTAACATCAAGAAAAGAGTTTCCGAAGTTTAAAGCCGGTGATAATGTTACTGTTAATTATAAAATTATAGAAGGCGGTAAAGAGCGTATTCAGGGCTTCCGCGGCGATGTTGTAAAAATACAGGGTGAAGGTTCTACTGCAACATTCACTGTTCGCAAAATATCTGATGGTGTAGGTGTAGAAAGGGTTTTCCCCTTATCTTCTCCTAATATTGATTCTATCGTTTTGAATAAAGTGGGTAAAGTGCGCCGGGCAAAACTGTATTATTTGCGTGAACGCAGTGGTAAAAGCGCTAGAATTAAGGAAAAGCGTGTATAAGTTATTTTACTTTATAAAAAAAGCGGAGGCTATAGCGGCTTCCGCTTTTTTGTGAAGTATTAACGTATAATTTGATATTCGGATATTTTTTCTGCTAACTTTGTTCTTCACACTTTAAAAATTTTTTATGGGAAACTTGGGATTCCAGGAAATATTACTGATTGCAGTAGTTATTTTAGTATTGTTTGGCGGACGTAAAATTCCTGAATTTATGAGGGGTTTAGGTAAAGGTATTCGTGAGTTTAACGATGCTAAAGAAAATGTAAAGAAAGAACTGGAAGATGGGATGAAAGAAAAAGATAGAGTTAATTCCACTCCGGCTAATTCTACCCAAACAACAACAACTACTACCACTAACCAATAATAGTTACTCCTGTAACTAATAGAAAAACTTTTAGATTGCCTTTGTTTAGCTATCATTCTATCAAAGACTATCATACTAATCTATTGAGCGGCCAAACTACTAGCAGAGAGGCCGTTCAATTTTATTTGGATCAAATTGAAAGGAACAAGCATCTTAACGCTTACCTTGAAGTTTTTGAAAAAGAAGCTCTGGCAAGAGCTGACGAGTTGGATGCATTACGCACTTCAGGAGCAGCGCTAGGGAAATTGCATGGCGTTGTTATTGGTCTGAAAGATGTGATTGCTTACAAAGGCCATAAATTATCTGCTTCCTCTAAAATATTAGAAGGTTTTACTTCCATTTATAACGCTACCGTTGTAGAACGTTTGCTTGCTGAAGGCGCTATCATTATTGGCCGCCATAACTGCGACGAGTTTGCAATGGGCAGCAGCAACGAGAACTCTGCTTATGGTAAAGTTCTTAATGCACAAGACAATGAAAGAGTACCGGGTGGTTCTTCCGGTGGTTCTGCTGTTGCTGTCCAGGCTGCTTTATGTATGGTAAGTCTGGGAAGCGATACCGGAGGTTCTGTAAGGCAACCTGCAGATTTTTGTGGTGTTATTGGTTTAAAACCTACATATGGAAGAATTTCCCGGTATGGCTTGATTGCTTAAGCTTCTTCTTTTGACCAAATAGGCGTTTTTGGAAATACGACGGATGATGTATCACTTGTTTTAGAAGTGATTGCCGGACCAGATGAATTTGATAGTACAGCAACCTCAAGAACAGTTCCTGCTTATTCCAAACGCCTGAAAGATGAGATGCGTCCTTTGAAAATTGCTTATTTCAGGGAAGCACT
>JAEZRL010000314.1 GCA_023440945.1 Bacteroidota bacterium | reverse complement strand
GTGCAAACTTGTTAGCTTTTAACGAAATTGATTTCATATTTGTTTAGGTTTTAAATACGTTTAAAAATTATTTTCCATACACATAATAGAAAGTGATCCTATACACCAGGTCATAACTGTTATATTTTGAATCGTAGCCCTGATTGATATATTTATTATACCAGATGTTCGGCATAAAATGGACGTTTTTAACCGGCGTATAATCTAAGCCTACAGTAATAAATTGTTCTTTTGTAGAAGGATCATTGTAATTGGAAGTATTTCCGATGTACTTATTAAAAAAGCGATTATTGATTTTATCATTAGGATTATAAGAGTCGAAGCGGGCAAAATATCTTAGTTTGTCTTTAATGATCAAACCGTGCATAAAAACAGAAAGCCCCTTTGCATTTACTGACAATGTATCAACCTTAGAAGTTGCTATTTCTGTTTCAAAACCATCATTAAATAACCTATTGACAAAAGCCTCTGCTCCAATTGTTATCTGAGGTGTGGTATAAGCCGCAAATCCTTTTATCATACTTCGTGAATGATGCCAGGAGGATGTCCAGTTTAAACGTTGATAATCGGCATACAGATCCACTATTAATCTCTGGTCAAAAAACTTTGCATACACATCGCCATAAAACCATTTATACTTATCATTCTCTGGTCTTGCTCCCGTACCGTTACCCACCATAACATTGTAGCCGAAATTTCCTTTTGCCGGGTCAAATTTTCCTTGTAAAGCAGCGCCCAAATCAAAAGAAGATGTCCTGCGAATATCTGCAATGGGCCTTTCTATCGACCTGTAACGCCAAGTTGGTTCAATTAATAAAGAGAAAGCCGGTGTACTTACCTGGCCTACTACTAAATCTGTTCCTTTCCAAATATTTTTCCAGCGGATATTTGCAAGCTTGATATAAAAAGACAACTTATTATCTGATAATAGATCTCCGCTTGTTACGCCGCTTTTTGTTGTAATGTTATCTTCCGTAGCTAATAGCAATTCTGCTGAAAACTTTGGGCTTATATCATAGTCATATCCTAAATAAGCTCTGCGGATCTGAAAGGCGTTTCTGCCTTGCTCAATTCCGGTATATTGATTTGATCCTCCGCGATTGAATGAATCACTGTGGGCTTTATAATAGTAATCCCCAAAAACATAACCCCAAAGCTTACCACCTGGCTTAAAGGCTGTATCCGTGTTTGTTTGTGCTTTTATTGTTATCAAGGGTAGCATAATCAAAGGCAGTATCGCAAGAGAAAATATAACCTTACAATTCACTATTTGTTTATTAACTTTTTATTATTTAATTGTTAACCACACAAAATTGCTAAGTGTATATTATGGAATTGTTATGTGAACATGAAGCGATTGTTAACAATGAATCTCACATTAAAATACAAAGAATATTTTTTCTTTCCTATGATCTCATGGAAATTTGAACGTATGTTTTTAAACTTGTTATGAGTGTCTTCAATTCATGGGATAAAATGCCGGTAGGCTTCCTTAAATTTATTAAGTTGTCTCTTTTGTGTTGTCTTGTATAGCCGGAATCGAACAAAATGGGATGTCACCAATGGGTGCATTACTTCAAAAAGCTTATAAGTAGGTCGAATGAAATGAGTTTTTCAAATTGTTTTATTTCTTTTCTAAGTAGCTTATTATTTCAGCGTTAGACTTTTCTTTATCATTTGAAGATGAAGGAAGATTGTTTAAATCAGGCGTGATGATCCATGCAACCATTTCTTTATCTGCATAATTCATACTTTCATTCCTCAACAGGTTTTTGCCTTCTTCATTTTTATTCAATTCTTTAAAAGCCAGGCAAGTTATTATTGCATTGGTGAAGTATTTATCAGCAACTGCAACTTCTTTAGGTGTTGCTATAATCGAATTCAGCGTTTGGTTTGCCTTATCTTGCTTATTCATTCCTTTATAGCTCAAGTATGCAAGCCAATCTTCCAAACGTGTATCAATATCTGCATCATAAGGCTTACCCACACCTAAGTTTTCAGGCCATTGCTTTGCCTGCAATGAAAAGCTCAATGCCTTATCATATTTTTTACGTTCCAAAGCATCAATACTTTCTATCAGTTTTGCCTGTCTGTATAATTCATGACTTTGTGTAGCGCCTTCAAAAGGTATTATGATAAGGTGCGTGAGCAATTTGTCTGCTTCTGATGCATTGTTAGTCTGTAATAATATCTTTGCATACAACATTCCCATGACATAATCTTGGGGATGTTGTTTCATATACGATTGCATTAATGCCAACGCAGAATCTGGATAACCATGATCAACATAAAATTCTGAAAGTAATTTTCTGTATCGCCAACTACTATCTGCTGCAAATGCCTTTTTTAGATCTGATACAATAAATTCCGCAGAACTATCATGGAAAATTGCTGCACGTGTTACATAAAAAGGTGCAAATTGCAGTTCATTTGCGCAGGATAATAATAATTGTTTAGCTTCCTCTATTCGGTTGCGGTCATGATAAATTAATGCAAGATGATATCTCAATAACGGGTTATCCTGCTTCTTCAAAAGCTGTTGAATTATAAATGCAGTTTCGCTTCGAAAAGGAAAGCTGAATAAAGGATTCAGTGTATCAAAATTTACGGTTGTATTATTTAAAAAAGCAAGCCAATAGGTTGTTGTAACTGAAGAAGGACTAAACTGAAACACATTCTTTGCTTCATCAATACAACCATTATTATAATACCATATACCTAACTCTGTATATGTTTCTGCAGGTAATTCGTTTTGTATGGTTGATGTGAATTTTAGTTTTGTTTCATCATCTTTTTGCCATAAATATTTCTCGAATAATGCAAAATGATTTAATGCATCATACGACAGAAGCGTATCTAAAATTTTATTTGAATTTTGCTTATCATTTTGATGCCTGAAGACCAGGGCTTGCAGTTGTAAAGCCGCAATATTATATGCATTATTGATCATTGCTTTTTGCGCATACATTAATGCTTTATCATCATTTTTTTCTTTTAGATAGATAGTAGCCAATTGCGTGTATGCGGCACTGCGAAAAGAAGGTGTTAATGCAGCAACATCAAAGCCGTCTTTCGCATCTGTGATACTATTTAATGCTGAATTGATAAGACCATAATAATAATTTGTTTCACCATCTTCTGTATTGATGCTTAAGGCACGTTTTGCTAACTGCAAAGCATCGTCGTATCGCATATTGCGATACATTAGCTTAGCCATTTGCGTTAATGCAGGCAAGAAATTATGATCTTCTTGCAAACTACTGTCCAGCTTTGTTTCAGCCTTCGCATATAGTTTTTGATCCATCAATTCCCTTCCCTGCAAATACAACCCATAAGCCGTATTCCAATCAAAATCCTGCGGCGTTTCAACAGGTCTTTGGAGATCATCAGCATGTTTGTCAGCAGTATAAACAAGCTTGTTTTTACCGAGTGAAGCAATGATTTTTTCTACATCAACATCAACTTTTATTGAATCTGAAAAAGTTTGCAAAGGGCTTAATTGTAAAGCCTTTACATAAACAATTTTGTCATTGTCTTTTACGATCAAAGAATCATTGATTGATTGAGTAGGGGAGAAATAAACCTTTAACCACCCCGTTTCATACTTCAGATTGAAAGCACCATATTCATTCGCTTTTACAATACCTTTTGTATGTTCAACAGGGTACCAATATTCTTTCCACGTGTCTGTTGCATAAGGTTCAAAAGCAGTATGCTTAAATGGTGTGTAAGTGCTTTGTTCCGCGTTTTGATTGAACAATCTTCCTGATTGTAATTCAACATATTGCCCGTCATTATCCGTAAGCATTTGTTCCCAGATCATTCCTTGTCTTGATAAACCCCAAATCCAGATCTTCTTACCCGGCTTATCATCATGCGAACTATATCTTACCATTCCATCGTCTTCATCATGATAATATCCTCCGAAAAAATCTGTGTACTTTCCAAACACGTGGTATGATTTGTAATGGCCAAAATCATTCTCATTATAGAATGAAATTTTCTTTCCGTTGGTTTCATTCAAAGGCCACGATGCATACTCGCCATTATGACCGAGATATCTGTTACCCGGATAAATAAATTCAAGATCATCTGCAGATTTCAGCGCAGCATTCATCCAATGATAATAGGGCTGTTCGATTGGTGTTGTGTTATACCAAAAAGCTTGCGTGGTAAAATATGCTTTATTTTTTGGAAGGTTTATTTCAATACGCCAGTTGCTTCTTGTAAGCAGATCAAACACACCGATGATGCAGCTCACACTTCCATCTGCATTTATTTTGGTTGTATAATCAACAGGTGTTGCGCAATTAGGCGTATGACCGATGATGCCAAAGTTTGATTCAAGGCCTCCGCTTGTCCATGGGCCACGCATAGCAACGTCTCTAAACTTGATAACATGATTATAATAAAGAAAAGGCCTTTCATTTTTCTTTTCAATCGCTGCCCAAATCTTACCGCCTATTTCGGGCAATATCATTACTGTTATATAATCGTTCGATAATTCTACTACCTTCCATTTTTTATTGATTGCCTTGGTTGAAAAACCATCATACCTAAAATACGGATATACTTGTGTTAATAGTGGGATAGGGTTGGGATCTGAAAAAGCATAAGTAGGAAATGTTTTATTATATTCTTTTATCGTTGAGTTGTTTTGAGCATGAATGTGAAATGAAAAAAATAAAGTAAGGCAAAATAACAGGCAATATTTTTTCATAAAATTATATATAGTTAATAAAAGCAAACAAAATTTAAAGCATACTGATTTTAATCATCTTTTATGTTTTAGCTCTCTTCTTTTTGCACGACCAGAATGAATATTATATCGCTATGGTAACAACCATTTGCTTAACTCTTCCTTCTTCACAAACTCGACGCGATAAGGCGGGATCGCCGTATCTAAAGACCACAGCAACACACCTTTTTTATTGATTAATACAGATATATGCCTTTTTGAGCAACAGCATAAAATCGTACTATCGTTAATTAAATAAGCACTGCCCATTCTGTCGTTATACACTTCCTGAGGCAGTTTAATATGCAAAACCGTTTTTGCTGTTTGATTGGCTTCATCCAATTTTATGGCATATACTTCCGATTGATGTTTATCAATACCATTGTTAAAAAACATCAGGTCTCCGTTCGCATTTATATGCACTGCATGGGCCATGGAGAAACTGCAGTCAGGCGGCATTTTGAATGTTCCTCCTTTGCCAAATTTCCACATTATTTCACCTGTCGTTGCATTCACTTTCCATATCTGCCCGTTGTTATAAAATGATATAATATAATTTCCATCTTTATCAAGGCACAGACTATTTGCATGTAACCAATCTTTTTTGTCTTTTACAATGTTCGGGTCTTTTAAAGGGTCAAATGCGTCAATAACACTCCACTGCCAAATTTTCTTTCCTCTATTATCCAATACAAGTATTCCATCGCCGGTAATAGTATCTTTTGCGCTGCCACCAACAGAACTTAAATCCACCGGTCTTTTTTCTACAAACAGTGTTACAATTTGATTTTTATCATTCTTGAATATTTCATGATGGATCGAATATTTCAAATCGCCAGTGCCTTTTTTCAGATAGACCAATGTATCGCCTAAGAGATCAACTTCGAGTATCGAACTTCCGTAACTGGTGGGTTCATCGTTTGATCCGAGAATAGAAATGACGGTTTTGTTTTTTGTGAAATGTGTTACTTTAACACCTGTTTCATCTACCATATTGTACCAACGCAATCTGCCTTTTGTATCGACGATATAAGTTAAGCCCGGTGATTCTCTTTTGTTCAATACCAAAAAGCCAGTTGAAAAATTTGAAGGAAGCAATTGCGGCATTGGGTAATTGGCTTTGAATTGATCCTGCAACCATGGGGGTAATTTTTCTGATTGGAAATTGTACACCTTGCTTTGCAATTTCTTTCCATTACTAATGGTGTGCAACTGAAAATTATATTTTGTATCAGCAAGTATGTTTGTTAATACTAATGAGTGTTCTAATCCTTTTTTTGAAATAAGCGATGTTAGTTTTTCATTTTTTGCAGTATCAGGCCAATACTCTGCATATACTTCTGCCTCTTTAACGGTTGTTATATCAAGCTGAACTCTTAATTCATTATTGTTATGCAAGCCAATATGAATGTCTTTTATAACATTGCCCGAAGTATCAATGCAACTTTCATAGCAAATAAAAATGCAGGCAAGTAAAAAATATAAACTGTGCTTCAAATTCAAAAATTTAAAAGGATATACAAACTTACTTTGCATATCCTTTGTTGAATAATTATCAAAAACAATTATCTGCCGGAATTATCTAAATTCGGATTAATTGTAACCTGGTTTTCAGGATAAGGAAAATATTCATTTTTAGGCATAGTTATCACTGGCCGTTGACCAATGCGAACCAGATATGCATTCACTACATCTGCATATTTGCCGAATCTTATGAGATCTGCACGACGTTTACCTTCATAGAAAAATTCCCAGCCACGTTCCTGCAATAATGCATTATTCAATGTTTCTTTTGTATAACCTGTAAGAGTTAATGGTTTTGCATGAGAACGTACTCTAACCTGATTTATCAGATCAATACATTCTTGTGTAGGTCCGTTCAAGTTATTCAATGCCTCTGCCCTGCTTAACAAGACATCAGCATAACGCAGTATATCTACACTGTGCCCGTCGTAATACAATGCAACGGAAGGACTTGATGAATCCGCATATTTTTTTGTAGCAATATCCGGCATATAAAAGTATCCATCCGGAGGAGGCGCACCGAGAGTTGGTGGTTCAGAGTAGATTAAGCCATCTACTCCGGTGTAACGCGGATAGAAACATAACTTGCGGTCATCATCATTTGCAAATGAATTATAAAAATCCCAGCTTACCGCATAGTATTGCCACCTGTTTAAAACTACAGGATGGTTTTGCGGACCGAAGTGATTCATCAATTCTGTGCCGTTTACATTTGCATCGGAAATAACAGAGAAAATGTTTTCTTCACACCATTTATTTTCTTCAGTAAATAAGCCTGCATAGCTTGGATATAATTTGTAAACATTCATATCCATAACCTGCTTAGAATAGTCTGCAGCTTTTTGCCAATTATGTTCTCTTAAATATAATTTGGCAAGTAAGGTAAGTGCTGCGCCTTTTGTTGCACGTCCGAAATCATTGCTTGAATAGATTGCATTGCCTTCGTAGTTAACGGGAAGGTTTGTTGCAGCAAAAGTGAGATCAGCTATCATCATCGAATCTATTCTTTCTACGGGTGCAGGAATGGGTTGACTTGTATAGGATGAAGAAGTTGCATTGGCAACATCAACCTCCGTGAGCATAGGAACAGGTCCCCAGGCATCTGTCAGATCCATATATGCAACAGAACGTAAAAATTTTATTTCTGAAAAGAATTGATTTTTTTGTTCATCTGTAAGTACAGTCATGTTGCCTATGTTGAATAAAGCATTGTTAGCATCAGCGATCAGCTTGTAGATCTGTCTCCAATCTTCTGCAAGCAAACCATTACTTGAATTCCATTGAGCTAATGATAACTGGCCCGGATCTCCGCCATAACTGCAATGACCAATATCAGTTGTAAGGTCTGTTAATGCAAAGTGACGAACCGTCCAATAATCAAAATTATCACCCACAGCAGGACCTTTTAATCTTGCATACACTGCATTCACTGCAGCCTTCGCATCTGATATTGTTTTAAAAGCATTGTTATTGGTAAGGCTGCTATATACGGTGGGATCAAGTGTTTTATTGCATGAAGCAATCAATGCAATTATAAGCACTATGCATAAAAATTGTAACCCTTTCATCTGTTTGTTTTTTATTTTTTATTGTCAGATGGAATTTGTCATAAAGCTTTCATCTATCACCTTTAAGTTGTTCCGAAAATCTTCATGACTCATTTCATTGTTATTGCCTATTAAGAAATTTTTTAATGGATGGAAAGCTTTGCACCAAATTCAAACGTGCGAAAAGCAGGAAACACTCCGAAATCTAAGCCGCCGCCCAGATTACTTGTATGAACATTTACTTCCGGATCAGTACCTGAATAACCTGTAATAGTAAAGAGATTTTGTGCATTAATGTATAATTGCAAACCTTCCACTATTTTTAATTTGCTTAATAAGGATTGAGGAATGTTGTAAGCCAATGAAACCTGTTTCAAGCGTAAATAAGATGCGTTTTCAACAAATCTTGAGTTAACATAACTGCCGTAAGTACTAAGGAAATAACCCTCTCTTGGCACATCTGTATTCTCATTTTTTCCTGCAACAAAACGATTCAATACATCAGTGCCGGTTGTAGATTCAAGTACAAGGCGATTCATATTATATAAATAGTAACCGAAACTGCTTTGCAGAAAAATAGTAAGATCGAAGCCTTTATAGTGAAAGTGGTTTGTAAAGCCCGCAGTATAATGAGGATTGGTGTTACCAAGATAAGCTCTGTCATCTGGGGTAATGATACCATCGTTGTTTATATCTGCATATTTTGGATCTCCCGGTTTTGCATTGGGTTGCGGATCATATTTTTCGCCTGTTTTAATAACGCCAATATATTTATAGCCGTACAATTCACCCAACTCCTGTCCTGGTTCTAACTTGGTAAATCCCTGCGCAGAAACCACACCGCTGGGATTGGCTGTATTGCTGATAATAACAGGCACACCTGGTGCAAGCTTCAAGCATTTTTGTTTATTGTATGCAATATTAAATGTGCTCTCCCACGAAAAATCTTTCGCTGTAATATTGTTTGTATTAATTGCTAATTCAATTCCTTTGTTTTCAATAGACCCTGCATTAATTAACTGTGTATTAAATCCCCACCATTGCCCTATGGGAACATTCAATAACAGGTCAGTTGTTTTCTTTCTGTAAAGATCAATCGTTGCAGTTATACGGTCGTTTACAAAACCCATGTCAAAACCAATATCCAACTGTGAAGTGCTTTCCCATTTCAAGCTGTTATTAGAAAGAACAGAAGGCTCTATGCCTACTTGTAAATTTCCACTTCCATCTAATACAGTGCTGTAGTTAGAGAAAGTAGTTAAGTATTGATAGGGATTAACTCTGTCGTTTCCTGTCAAACCATATCCCACTCTTACTTTCAAAGAAGAAAATACATTCAGATCCTGGATAAATTTTTCATTTGATAATCTGTATGCCAATGCTCCGGATGGAAATGCTCCCCATCTGTGAGCACTTGGAAACTTCGAAGATCCATCTTCTCTGAAAGTAAATGTCGCTAATATTTTATCCTGGAATCCGTAATTCAATCTTCCGAAAAAAGAAGCAGCTTTTAAAGGTTCTGTTTTTGTACTTGAAGGATTGCTTGGCAATGAGCCCGCACCCAGATTATAGTATAAGAAATTATCTGTTGAAAAGCCTTTATTGTTTGCACCTAAAAGTTCATAAAGATCACGTTGGTTCGAATATCCCCCCACAACAGTAAGCGAATGATCTCCTTTATTGTATTTATAAGTAATATATTGCTGAACGAGCCATCTTGTTGTATTATACATTTGTTGTGCAGCGATACCGTTACTTGCTTGTCCTGCCACTAAAGTTCTTGGTGTATATTGTCCTGCTGTTGATTGGGAAAATTCTGCACCGCCATCTATATGATAAGTAAGATTTTTTACAATGTCATAATCAAGATACATGTTAGCGTTCACTAATCGGTTTGTCAGATCATTTGTTGGTTCTAATAAATTTGCGAGTGCATTGTTCTTACCTAGATACCTGTAATAAGAACCGTCTTGATTATATACAGGAATGTTTGTAGGTGCTGTCATAATGCTGTATAAAGGCGCTGTAATATCACCCGTATAAGATTGTAATGTTGAAGAACTAATAGCGCCATAAAAATTTCCTCCTAATTTTACTCTGTCACTTAAAGTTTTTTCCGCACCAATTCTTCCGGAATATCTCTCATAACCGGTACGTTTTAATACGCCTGTTTGTTTCAAATGATAGAATGAAGTGTAAACTTTCGAGTTCTTATCACTACTGCTTAAACTTACACCTTGATTATCCACCACTGCATCCTGCGTGGCCAAATCCCACCAGCTTGTATTTGTCACAGGAAAGCTTGACGGAAATGGAGGAGGATTACCATCTTCCATTGCAATTGCATTTTGTACCTCTGTATATTGTTCACCTGTTATCAGTGCCGGTTTATATGTTAGTTTTTGGATACCGTGTGAGACACTGGCTTCAATGTTCAATTTGCCTGCAGTACCTTTTTTTGTTGTTATAAGCACAACGCCATTAGCGCCTCGTGCACCATATATGGCAGCAGCAGATGCATCTTTTAAAATTTGTATATCTGCAATGTCATTGGGATTGATCATAGCTCCATTATCAGTAATGAACCCATCAACAACATAAAGCGGAGCATTTGTTGTATTGATTGAATTCCCGCCGCGTATTACGACTGATAAAGATGCACCGGGAGCAAAATTTGTTTGCTGAACCTGTACGCCTGCAGCCTTTCCTTGCATTGCCTGTGCTACATTCGCAACTGTACCGCCTAGCCTTAAATTATCACTGCTGATGGATGCAACTGAGCCGGTAAGATCTTTTTTTCTTGCAGTACCATAACCAACTACAACTACCGAGTTAAGCTCATTAGTTGTTTGTTCCATTACAATACTGATCGTGTTTTTGTTACCAACAGGAATACTTTGGTTTTTGTAGCCAATCAGGCTTACCTCCAACACAGCCTCACCGTTAGGAACGCTAATAGTAAATTCTCCGTTTTGATTTGACAGTGTAGATATTTTTGTTCCCTTTACAGTTATAGTAGCATTAGATAAAGAGCTTCCTGAAGAATCTGTTATATTGCCTTGCACATTGTGTTGCTGTGCAGTTGCGCTCACCAGAAACATGGTCGCAAAAAGGGCAAATAGAAGTCGGTATTTTTTCATAAGCTGTGTTTAATTGCGTAAACTTATACACTTAATTTTTTTCTTTTTTACGGAATCGTTTGCGTTATTTTTTGATAAAAGAATAACTACCTTGTATCGCAAGCAGCAATTGAATGAGTACTCATTTTGGTAGTATTTATAAAATATAAACCAAGCGCTGTGTACTTAATTCCGCTTTCAGGCATGGCCGGTTTATTACTATCTTAAAAAGAATAAAATGAAGTTTACTGCAGTTCAAATGATAGGCACACAACGCTCGGGTTCTAATTTGTTACGGTTAATGTTGAATCAACTAAAAGAAGTTTCAGCACCACATCCCCCGCATATTTTAGAAAGATTTATTCCTTTACTTCCTGCTTATGGAGATTTGAACGTAATAAAAAATTTTGGTTCGCTTGTACACGATGTTTGCAGTCTTGTAGCCTATAATCCTGTTCAATGGAAGCATTTCAATTTAAAGGAAAATGAAATTATTGAACGTTGCGAAAACCGAACGTTGACAAATATTGTAAAAGTGATTTACGAAATGAATGCTGAAAAGGAAGGTATGAGGATATGGATATGTAAAAGCCTTTCAAATATTCATTTCACTGCTTTACTGGAAAAGGAAATCAAACCTTTTTATATTTTCTTGTATCGTGACGGGAGAGATGTTGCCTGCTCATTCAAACGTGCAGTTGTAGGTGAAAAACATGTTTATCATATTGCTAAACAATGGCAACAGGAGCAGGATTTATGCCTGGCATTAATTAAGAAATTAGGTACTAAAAGAGTAGTCAAAGTTTGTTACGAAGAATTGATATCTCAACCTGAAAAAGAACTTACTAAAATATGTGACTTCATCGGTGCAAAATATATACCTTCTTGTCTTGAATATTATACTTCAGCTGAAGCGAAGAACACAGCTTCTTCAGGTAAGATGTGGAAAAATGTTGAACAAGAGATTATAACTGGTAACTACGACAATTACAAGAAGGAATTAGATGCGAATGAGATTATGCTGTTCGAGAAAGTTGCAGGCCAAACCTTACAATCATTAGGTTACAAGTTGAATTTCTCACATCAGAATGATAAAGAATTATTGATTGCTGAAATAGAAATGTTTGATGAAGTGAATGAATCTTTAAAGCAAAAAGCAAAACAAGAACAAAAACCTGAAGATGCACAAAAACGAATGATGCAGGAAGCCCTTCTTAATAATATCAGAAGAAGGTTGAACAGCGATGTAAATTATACTGCTTATAAAAAAATTGCCGTATGAATTTTATCATTTTTTGTTTTGTAAACATGCAGTACTAAAAGAATCTGCTTAAAAAATAAGAAGAACAGTTTTCTTCATAATAAATTTTGCAACTCGAAATTTTGAAAAAATAAACACAAACGTTTGCAAAGCTTTACTCCGTTTCGTTGCATTAGCTTTATTGCAATAAGATTAATTGACTATAATGAGAACATTATTACAGCTTCTTTGTTTTGGCATTGCCAGTGGAACTTTCGCTCAAGTAAATTATATATCAGGTAATAGTAACTGGAATGCTGATTCTTTAGGTAACCATCGTGTAGTTGTTGAGTTTGCGGGAACGGGTAATGTTGCAAAAGTAGTTATAGATTGGAGAAGAAGAGATGATGAGCCACAGGATAAACGCATTATCATGCAGGATGCACAAACCCAACAAAAAATATCGAATGTAAAAGTCGCTGCTATAAGTAGTGAATCGGGAGAAATTTATTTCGAGCCAACATCGGGCAGCGGTATTTATTATGTTTATTACATGCCGTATAAAAATGAAGGCAGAAGCAATTACCCGAAAGGTGTTTACCTGGAACCTGAAAACACAGCTTCACTGGAATGGTTGAATTCGATTGATAATAATAAAAATATTGCGTTGGCAAGTGTGAAAGAGATACAGGCAATAAATGCATTCAACAGTTTCTACCCGATGGAAGTGATTGCGACAAAGGAAGAAACAGAGGAGTTGATTGAGCAAAATAAAAATAAACCTTTTATAATTTTTCCTGAAGATCGCTTGCATTCGATAAGAATGAATAATTATTTACCGCAGCGATGGATAGAGAAAAAGCAGCAAAACTTTTTTTCAGATACCGTACTTAAAGGTGAAAATTTTTCATACCAGTTAGGCGTTTATGCTTTGCAGGATATCAACAACATTCATTTGAAATTTTCTACGTTAAAAAATGAAAACGGTGCTGTAATTCCTTTGAAAAACATCTCATGCTTAAATACTGATGGAATAAATTATGAAGGAGATTCCATTCATTTCACAGTAAATGTTGAGAAAGGAAAAGTGCAGTCCTTATGGTGTTTGATTAATGTGCCTGAAAATATTAAAAGTGGTAAATACAAAGGAAACGTGCCCGTGTATGCAGATAATATTTCAGCGCCTGAAGAAATAAATGTTGAGCTGGTAGTAAAAAATGAAGTTGCAAAAGATCATGGTGTAAATGAACCATCAAGAATAACAAGATTGCAATGGCTTAATTCAACAATGGCGCAGGATAATACAGTGATAACTCCTTACACCCCGTTGAAAGTTACCGGGAAAAGCATTGAATTATTAGGAAGGAAAATTGTTTTGGGTGATGACGGTTTACCTGCACAGATTCAAACTTTTTTTACAGAAGAAATGACTTCGTTTTCTTCCTCACCAAAAAACATTCTTGCGCAACCGATGCAGTTTGTTGCTTTATCAAGTGATAACAAAAAATTAATCTGGAAGAATGCAGCTGTTTCATTTACTGAAAAAACTCCGGGAACAGTAAAGTGGAAAAGTACTTCATCCAATGATGCATTAAAAATGGAAGTAAATGCATTAGCAGAATTTGATGGTTATGTTGCTTATCAAATAAAGATTACCGCGTTAAAAGATGCTGAACTTTCTGATCTAAAACTTTTAATGCCTTTTAGTAAAGATGCTGTCAGGTATATGATGGGATTGAATTTAAAAGGTGGCTATCGTCCTAAGCAATATTCCTGGAAATGGGATGTAGCACATAGAAATCAGGACGGTGCATGGATAGGTGATGTGAATGCGGGCTTGCAATTTTCACTGCGAGATGAAAAATATGTGCGTCCGCTAAATACCAATTTTTATTTATTAAAGCCATTGTTTTTACCAACATCCTGGGGCAATGATAACAAAGGCGGCATTAATATCAGCGAAGAAGATGGCGTTGTGGTTGTAAATAATTACAGCGGCGGACGAAGCATGAAAAAAGGCGATACATTGTATTATAATTTCAATTTACTTATTACGCCGTTTCATACGATCAACACAGACTTTCAATGGGCAACAAGATTTTATCATGCCTACAAACCTATTGATACTATTAAAGCCACAGGTGCAACAGTTATAAATATTCATCACGCAACAGCGATAAATCCATACATCAATTATCCTTTTATCGCCTGGCATGAGATGAAAGCATACATCGATTCCGCTCATGCAGTTGGATTGAAAGTGAAAATCTATAACACGGTTCGCGAGTTATCTAATCATTGTTATGAAACTTTCGCATTAAGAAGTTTGGGTCATGAAATTTATTCACCGGGTAAAGGAGGTGGTTTCAGTTGGCTGCAGGAACATCTCGACAGTGATTACATTGCTGCATGGTTTGTTCCTGAATTAAAAGATGCGGCGATCATCAACAGTGGAATGAGCCGCTGGCATAATTATTATGTTGAAGGTATGAACTGGCTTACACAAAAGGTTGGCATAGACGGAATTTATTTAGATGATGTAGCCTTTGATCGCGTAACAATGAAACGCATCAAACGTGTGCTTACAAAAGACGGGCATGCGGGAATTATTGATCTGCATTCTGCAAATCAATACAACAAGAATGATGGATTTAATAACAGTGCCAATTTGTACATGGAGCATTTTCCTTATTTAAATCGTTTGTGGTTCGGTGAATATTTTGATTATGAAAATAATACTCCTGATTTTTTTCTTACCGAAGTAAGTGGAATTCCTTTTGGTTTAATGGGAGAGATGTTACAAGGTGGCGGTAACTCGTGGAGGGGAATGATCTATGGAATGACGAATCGCATGCCGTGGAGTGATAATGCAGATCCTCGTCCAATCTGGAAAGTATGGGATGAGTTTGGTATGCAGGGAACAGAAATGATTGGTTACTGGAGTTCAAATTGTCCTGTAAAAACCAATAATGATAAGGTGCTTGCAACTGTTTATAAAAAGAAAGGTGCTGCATTAATTTCGATCGCCAGTTGGGCAGAGAATGATGTAAATGTGCAATTGAAAATTGACTGGAAAAAATTAGGCATTAATCCGCTACATGCAACCATCACTGCACCTGCGATAAAAAATTTTCAACAACAAAAAACATTTTCTGTTAATGATGCACTTCCGGTAGAGAAAGGAAAAGGGTGGCTGCTGATAATTAAGTAAGCAGAAAAAATTTTTCTAAATTGCTTCACGTGATTTTTTTGTGTTAATAAGGTACTCTATAATAGCATCATGATTGAAGAAGGACAGCAAACAAAAATGTTGTATTTGATCTGCTGCGAAGAGGTATTAAAGCAGTTTCCCACAAACGCATTGCATTAATTATTGAATAACATTTTTACAATATCTGCATGAAAATATTATTGCCGCTTATAATCGCTGCCTGTGCAATATTTCTTACTCTGTTTGTTAATGCACAAAAAGTTGCAACTGAAATTTATACAGATACCATTCCCTTAGGCGGCAATGCCTGGGTGGATGAACCGGCAATGATCCTGGATAGTGGCTTAGTAAACTGGAATGATTCATCATCAGTTGCATGTATTTATTTCAGAACAGATGTTGCCCAAACTTTTAATCTTTTTTTACGATTGAAGGTTGATGAAGGCCATAGTGAGATAAGTGTATCCTCAGGAAGAAATAAATTCATCAGCCAAATTTCAAACACAAGTTTTGAAACAATTGAGATTGGAAAATTGCAAGTTGATAAACCAGGTTATGTAAAAATTGATTTAAAAGGGAACAGCAAAACAGGAAATGTTTTTGCCGATGTTTCAGATCTCATCATACGATATAAAAAACCTGCCAGCCATCTTGTATATGTCAAAAAAGGAAGCTCATTTCATTTTGGAAGAAGAGGTCCGTCTGTGCATTTAAATTTTTTAGTTCCTGATACTTTAAAAGATAACGTGCATTGGTTTTATAGTGAAATAAGAGTACCGGAAGGTATGGATAAACTGGGTTCTTATTTTGAAGCAGACGGTTTTGGAGAAGGTTATTTTGGTATGCAGGTAAACAGTGAAACTGAAAGAAGAGTTTTATTTTCTGTATGGAGTCCATTTGAAACTGATAATCCAAAAAATATTCCTGATAGTTCGAAAATTGTTTTGGTGAAAAAAGGAGCATCTGTTCAATCAAACGATTTTGGTAATGAAGGTTCAGGTGGGCAGAGTTTTATGCGTTTTATGTGGAAGGCAGGAAATACATATGGTTTTTTATTACATGCAGAGCCTGACAGTCTTCATCAAACAACAACCTATACAGCGTACTTCAAAGATATAAGCGCTGACAAATGGTATTTAGTTGCCAGTTTTAGACGTCCCCAAACAGTCACTTATCTCAAACATTTATATTCCTTTCTTGAAAATTTTATTCCTGAAAGTGGCGACGAAACAAGAATGGGTTTTTATAAAAATCAGTGGGTAGGGGATGATAAAAACAACTGGCATGAATTAACCTATGCAAAACTCACAGTTGATGCGACAGCAAAAGGGGACTACAGAAAAGATTATGCAGGCGGTGTTGACGGAGATAAATTCTTTTTAAAGAACGATGGTTTCTTTGATGAGTTTGAAAGGCCTGATCAGATTATCAAAAGAAAGAGTACAGGCAAAAAGCCGAAGATTGATTTTAATACTTTGCTGTCCCTATGAACCAAAATTTGCAAAAGTTGAAGTTTTATTAAAGAAACTATGACATTAATCTGAAAAAAAAAGATTCTGTATAGATAATTAAAGCCGGGAGGGATTGACAAGTCTTGTGTGCTTAACGAGTTTATCATCTCTGTCCCTTTTATCTATTCTCTTATTTATTCATGAACCTGGAACAGAAGTTTTAATTATTACATTGCATTAAAAAATGCGGTGCTACAATGTGTAACAAAAATGTATATCTGCTCAAAAAAAATTTAAGCAAACGTTTTCGTTAACACTGAATGCAATAAGTGCATATGTTTATAGCTTTAAAACGATTGCGCAGGATAAAATAATTCTGTTTGCCTTGCCTGCACATATCATTTATAAACCTTGGAAGTAATCTTTATTTTTAAGCAAACAATATTTAACACATGAAAAATAATCGCAGAGATTTTTTAAAACTTAGCGGGTTAACAGGATTGGGAATTGTAGGCAACGGCTTATTGAAAGGCGTAGCTGCAGAAACTCCACACAACAACGGTAAGCTTTATCAGCCACAAAAACAGCATTTCAATATGAGTGGTTATGCAGCACCAAAACTTGATACTGTTCGTGTAGGATTTATCGGGCTTGGAATGCGAGGTCCTACCCATTTAAATAACATGACTAAACTCGAGGGTGTTGAAATTAAAGCGGTGTGCGACATACGTCCTGATTTTGCCGATAAAGCATTGAAAATGGCTAAAGATGCAGATCATAATCCGCAGGTATATACCGGTACTTCTGATGCCTGGAAAAAATTATGCGATAGTAAAGATATTGATCTTGTTTTCATCGCTACACCCTGGGAAATGCACACTCCTATGGCTGTATATGCAATGCAACAGGGCAAACATGTGTGTATTGAAGTGCCCGCCGCCGTTACATTGGAGGAATGTTGGCAACTGGTAGAAACATCTGAGCAAACACGCCGCCATTGCATGATGCAGGAAAATTGTTGCTACGACTTTTTTGAATTGCTTACATTGAATATGGCAAGACAAGGATTTTTTGGAGAGATCGTACATGGCGAAGGGGCTTATATTCATGACTTGTTAGGATTGAATTTTGATAAAAACGGTTACTATGAAATGTGGCGTTTGCGGGAGAACGTACGGCGGGATGGAAACCTCTATCCAACACATGGATTAGGACCTATCTGCCAGTTAATGAACATCAACCGTGGAGAAAAAATGGATTACCTGGTTTCTGTGTCGGGCAAAGATTTTATGATGGCAGACAAAGCCAAAGAACTGGCATCAAAAGATAATTTCTTTGAGCCTTATGCTTATGCGCATTATCGTGGCAATATGAACACCACAACTGTTCGCACCAACACCGGGAGAACGATCATGATCCAGCATGATGTTACTTCTCCTAACGTTTATTCAAGAATTCATAAAGTGGTTGGAACAAAAGGAACAGCATTGAAATATCCTTCGCCTGGAAAAATTTCAAACGGCGGTGAGGATTGGCTGAATGAACAAGAAGTAAAGGCATTAACAGAAAAATACCAGCCACCTATTGTTAAGAAAGTTGGTGAGCTTGCAAAGAAAGTAGGCGGACATGGCGGCATGGATTTCCTTATGGATTGGCGAACAATAGATTGTTTGCGAAACGGTTTGCCACTCGACCAGGATGTATATGATGCTGCTTTATGGAGTGCCATTTCACCGCTTACCGAACAATCTGTTGCTAACCGTTCTGCTGCAGTAGATGTTCCCGATTTCACTTTCGGTTCGTGGGAAACAAACAAACCTGTTGATATTTTATTAGAAAAGGGCGGAACTACAAAAGTGAAATTATAGAGTTATCATTTTTAAAACATAATGCTATCTGCTCCATCAGGATTTAGTTTGATGGAGCAGATTTGTTTTAGGAAAGTTCATAAAAACATTTCATTTGTGTTATTAACAAAGATCAGAATTTTGATACCGGCTTCCGGTTCTTCAATTAAACATCGTTGCGTCGCATTTCGTTCATCGTTCGGATCATAAGTGAAGCTTTTTTATAAAACGAATTCTTTCCTTTTTAATAACAGGACGTTCAGCGTGCACTCAAAGAACAAGCCGCTTTTAACTATGCTATTAAAGTAAATACGTTTCTTTTGCTTTTGTCGGATTTATGATATATTTTTTACCCGATGTCAGAAGAAAAAAAACTGCCTACAATAAAAGAAATAGCGAAACAGCTTAATATTTCTGTTTCTACGGTCTCACGTGCATTACATAATCATCCAAGTATTGGCCTGCGTACAAAAATGCGTGTGCAGGAACTGGCGAAAGAGTTGAACTACGAACCTAATCAGATCGCAATCTTTTTTAAACAACAAAAAACTTATACTATCGGTGTTGTGTTGCCTAACTTAAAGGAAGAATTTTTTTCAAATGCTATAAGTGGCATCGAAGATGTTGCAAAGCAGCATAATTATCATGTTTTTATCGGCCAATCGCATGATGATATTGAAACGGAGAAACAGATCGTTGCTGCAATGAAAAATAAACATGTTGATGGTTTAATAATATCACTGGGCAAGCACA
>JAEZRL010000165.1 GCA_023440945.1 Bacteroidota bacterium | reverse complement strand
GTAAAGGCCCTTTTAATTTCAGGGGAAGCTTGCCCTGATTTGATGTTACCTGCACATTTAACTGTGGTAATATTTCATCAAAAAAATTCATGGGTCTTGATAATAAACTTCCTTCTCCTTCAATTGTTATGCTTCTTTCACTTAAAGCAACGATAGGGGCAAACATTCTTATTCCTAAACCACTCTCGCCACAACTCACTGTGTTTGCAACCGGTTTTACACCTTCGCTTAAAATCTTCAAAGATCCGTCTTCCAATACATCCACCTTTGCTCCTAAAGCTTTGATAACACCAATTGCCGCTTTATCATCATTAGATATACCGGGATTATAAATAATGCTTTCACCTTTTTTTACCAATGCGGCTGCACAGGCTCTTTGCATCGAACTTTTAGATGCTGGAGCTATAACGGTTCCTGATAGTAATGATGGCTTTATAGTAATTGAGTACGACATAAATTTTTATTCTTAAAGTCCCTTTACGAATTTACGGCCTTGCTTAATTGTTCAACAACAGGTGCGATTTGGTTTATAGATAATGGTTTAATCACTCCTTTGCCGATCTTTTCCAGCAACACATAATGAATAACATCTCTTATTCTTTTTTTATCGCTCATCATTAGTTGCAGAGCTGTGTCTGCATCGAAAGGATAAAAAGCGGGAAGCTGGTATTTCTCTATCAATGCAGTAATTTTTTCTGCACCTTTCAATCCTGAAATATCAACGCTTAAATAAGATGCTACAACCATCCCGATAGAAACAGCATGACCATGTGGCAACTGGTAAGTATTTTCAATGGCATGGCCTAACGTATGACCAAAGTTCAGCAGTTTTCTCTCACCTTGCTCAAACTCATCTTCCTGCACAACTTTTGCTTTTAATAAGGCATTTCGCTGAATCAGTTTGTTCAATAAAGTTTTATCTTTTTGAAAATTCTTAAGCTGATATTGTTGCAGTAACTTGAACATTGCCGCATCTTTTATGCACGCATGTTTGATGATCTCTGCAAAACCATTTATCCATTCTTCTTTTGGCAACGACCTTAACAATGAATAATCATACAGCAAAAAGTTTGGCTGCCGAATAACACCTACCATGTTTTTATAAACGCCTACATCAATTCCGTTCTTACCGCCTATAGCTGCATCAACCATTGCAAGAATAGATGTAGGAATAAAACCGAATGAAATGCCCCGCATATATACCCCTGCAACATAACCTGTAATGTCCGTTATTACACCACCGCCAACACCAACAATAAATGATTTTCGGTCAACGCCATAAGCAATTAATTTTTCAATGACTGAATCAACTGTTTGCTGATGTTTGTGTTGCTCACCTGCGGGTAATACGATTGTTTTCCATCCTTCAAACTTTTTCTCATTCTTTGAAAAAATATTCTCATCTGTGATAACAACGGTGTTATCTTTTGATGTTAATGTTTCAAGATGATCAAAAGATGCATCGAAGTAAAATGAAGTTGAAGCAGTTGAAAATTTGATTATTTTTTTTGTCATAAGCCCCCATCCCCTAAAGGGAGTTATCGTTGATTGCCTTGCTTCCCTCTCGTTTTGAAAGGGATTAAGGGTGATGTTTTGCTCAATAGCGATAAGAACGTACAAGTGAGTGACACAACGAAAGCTTCATAGTAGCACTACGGCTTGTACAATAAAAACTTATTACTCTTCACCATTGACCATTCACCTTACGAATTCATAATCTTATTCTGATGATTGATGCTTTCCATGTGCACTGCATCAAAATATTTGGTGATGAATTCCCTGCTTAAACCACATTTGTCACCTTTTGCAAAAGCTCTTTCCAGAATTTCATTCCAGCGATTGGTTTGCAGGATGGTAATATTATTTTCTTTTTTATACTGACCTATCTTATCTGCGATCTTCATTCTTTCGCTTAATATCTGCATCAATTCATCGTCGAGGTGATTAATTTGCTGACGCAATTTTTCCAGTGCTGCATGATATTCTGCAGAAGCAACATCTTCTCTTCTCCAGGTGATAGAATCAAGCATTTCAGCCAAACGTTCGGGTGTTACCTGTTGCTTTGCATCGCTCCATGCACGATCAGGATCAATGTGACTTTCAATGATCAAACCATCATAATCGAGGTCAATTGCCTCCTGTGCAACATCCAATAAAATATCCCTGCGGCCACAAATGTGCGAAGGATCGTTAATCATCATCAACTCAGGGTTGCGACGTTTCATTTCAATGGCCAAATGCCACATCGGTGCATTACGATATTCGCTGTTGCCGTAAGAACTAAAACCACGATGTATCAAACCGATTTGCTTGATGCCTGCTTTTGCAACTCTTTCAACAGCGCCGGTCCATAATTCAAGATCTGCATTGATGGGATTTTTTATCAAAACAGGAACATCTACGCCACGCAAAGCATCAGCAACTTCCTGTACGCTGAAAGGATTTACGGTTGTTCTTGCACCGATCCACAAAACATCCACATCAAAATGCAATGCATCTTCTACCTGCTTTGCTGTAGCTACTTCAACCGTTACAGGCAAGCCTGTTAGTTGTTTTGCTTTTTGCATCCAGGGCAAACCTTTAGTGCCAATACCTTCAAAGCTACCGGGGCGTGTACGGGGTTTCCAAATGCCTGCACGAAGCATATCAACTTTGCCTGTTTTTTGCAGGCGAACGGCAGTCTCCAAGACCTGTTCTTCTGTTTCGGCGCTGCAGGGCCCGGCAATAATCAACGGGCGTTTTTTCCATTTTTCCTGCACCACTTCTTTTGTGTTTGTTTGTGTTGCTTGCATATTGTTAAGTTTTGCCCCTATCCCCTAAAGGGGAATAGAGATTTTTATATTAAACAGTTTAATTATGATTCTTCATAAACGACAAAGCTCTATTCTTTATGCTCTTACAAATCCCTTTAGGAGGTCATGGGGCTTATCTGCTGTTCGCCTCATTCATCCTGATTCTTCTTCCTTTGAAATTCTTTCCATCTAATGCTTTTACCATTTGATTTGCGACATGGGTATCTACTTCTATCCAACTGTTCATTTCTTTCATATCAATTCTTCCCAAAACATCTTTTCTAAGATCACTCATATCCAAAATAAACTGAAGAAAACTTGCTTTATAAAAACCATCTTTCGTTCCGAGGTTTACAAACAGTTTTGTATAATCGCCATTGCCACTGTATTCTCTTGATCTTCCGTCACGATCTCTTCTTCTTCCCTGGTCTCTTCCTGCTCCTTTTACATCATCTCTTCTTCCTCTTCTTTCTTCGCGAACATTCAGATCGCCTGCATTTTCATAATATTTCAAAAAGCGATCAAACTCCATTGCAGCTACTCGTTTCAACACTTCTTCTTTGCTTATGTCTGCAAATTTTTCTTCCAGCATCGGCACATACGTTTCATAATCACCATGACTTATATCAGCTTGTAGCAATTTATCCATAAAGAAGAAGAATTGCTTTCTGCACACATCCTTACCGCTTGGAATTTCTAATTTATGAAAAGGCGCCTGCACCATTTTCTCAATCTGCTTCAGCTTGTATAACTCGCGACTGTGAACAATACTCATACAAATTCCAGTGTTGCCTGCACGACCCGTTCTTCCACTGCGGTGCGTGTACACTTCTACATCATCCGGAAGTTCATAATTAATAACATGGGTAATATCTTTTACATCAATACCTCTTGCCGCTACATCTGTCGCGATCAATAATTGTAAACTCTTATCACGAAATTGCCCCATCACTTTATCGCGCTGACCTTGTGTAAGATCACCATGCAATGCATCAATATCATAACCTTCACGTGTTAGTTTTTCTGCAATTTCCTGTGCTTCAGCTTTTGTACGTGTGAAGATGATACCATAAATGCCGGGATTAAAATCAATCAACCGCTTAAGTGTTTCATAACGATGTTGCGCCGATGTAACATAGTATTGATGGTCTATATTTTTGTTTGCCGTATTTACTTTTCCTACTGTTATCTCAATTGGCTCTTTCATGTACTTACGGCTCACTCTTCTTATTTCCGGTGGCATTGTTGCACTGAACAACCAGGTGCTTTCACGCTTCGGTGTGTTCTGAAGAATAAACTCAATATCATCCTGGAAACCCATGTTCAGCATTTCATCCGCTTCATCTAAAACTACATATTGAATTTGTTCGAGATTAATCGCTTTTCGTTCAATCAAATCAATCAATCTTCCAGGCGTAGCAACAACAATCTGAACACCTCTTTTCAAATCTCTTATCTGCATTCCTATCGAAGCGCCACCATAAACAGCAACTACATGAACACCGTGTATATGTTTTTTAAAGAGCTCTATTTCGTGTACAATTTGCAGGCATAATTCACGAGTTGGACAAACAACCAATGCCTGCGGATATTTTTGCTGCACGTCAATCAACTGCAGCAACGGCAAACCAAATGCAGCGGTTTTGCCCGTGCCTGTTTGCGCAAGTCCTATCAGATCTTTGGTGCCGCTCAATAAAACAGGAATCGCCTTTTCCTGTATGGCAGTAGGATTAACAAAGCCTAATTCATCGGTAGCCTTTACCAATCGCTCGTCTAATCCTAATTCATCAAATTTTATCATTCGTTTTTTTAATTTGGCGGCAAAGGTAACCATGATTTACGACGAATTAAGTTATTTAACCATTCTTCTTAACCGCCTGTTATTTACCTTTTGCTGCTATTTTCTGTTGCCGGCTTCCTCTTCTTTAATCATCGCCGGTTGTGTCACTCACTTCATCGTTCTGAACTTTATTCATCTTTTTATCTATCCTTCCAATAATGCTTATTTATACTAATTACTTTATTATCTTTCTTATCTTGTTTGCATTTTCTATCAATTCCTGTAAATAGGTATAATTTTCTTTCTCCAGGCATGCTTTGAATTTCCTCAACTGCGAGATATGTTCATTCAAAACATCCAAAACATTTTCCCGGTTTTGCATAAAGATCGGCACCCACATAGCAGGATTGCTTTTTGCCAAACGAACTGTACTTTCAAAACCCGCACTAGCTAACTCAAAAATTGCATCTTCTTCTTTTTCTTTTTCTAAAACTGTATTCGCTAATGCAAAAGAGGTGATGTGCGAAATATGACTTATATAGGCCACATGCACATCATGAGCTTCTGCATTCATGTACACGTGGTACATTCCCAATGTTTTATATAGTTGCTCAGTAATGTGCACTGCATCTTCATCACTATCTTCTTTGCTGCAGATAACGGTCGCCTTATTCATAAAAGCATCTTTAACTGCAGCTTCCGGGCCGCTGTATTCGGTACCCCACATAGGATGCGTGGGCACATACCTTCTTCTTTTCGCATGATGCTTTACTGCATCTATTAAACTGTGTTTTGTTGAACCCGTATCAATTACAATTTGTTCGTCATTAATATTATCAAGAATCTGCGGCAGCACTTTTACACACGCACTTACCGGGATAGCGAGAACTATGATACCTGCTTTTTCAACTGCTTCTTCCAATGTTGATACTTCATCAACCAAACCTAGTTCCATCGCCTTCGCTTCGTGAAGTTTATTAGCATCAACGCCTATAACTTTCGAGGCAAATCCTTTTTCCTTCAAAATCAAACCCAATGAACCACCGATCAAACCAAGACCAATGATACTAACAATAAAGCCTTTTGCGGGCTCTTCAATATTGTCGTTCAAATTATTCATGCATTACCAATTCTTTATGTTTGAGAACTCTTCTTATAGCTTCGTCAAATTTTTCAATTGAACCACATAAACTAATGCGGATGTAATTGTCTCCTGCACTTCCAAAAATTCCCCCCGGCGTTATAAACACATCGGCATTGTATAACACCTCATCACATAATTCGTAGCAATTTTTATAATCAGAAGGGATTTTGGCCCACATGAACATGCCCGCCTGGTCTTTTGAATAAGAACATCGAAGAACATCTAATAATTGATACACTTTCTCTCGTCTTTCACTGTACACTGT
>JAEZRL010000156.1 GCA_023440945.1 Bacteroidota bacterium | reverse complement strand
GGAAAAAACTGTCCCTGCATCTTCTCTCCTTTTCTTATGGGTGGCCCGCCCTGAAGCAATACGTCATCTGAATCTGATCTTACGCCATCTTCATAAACATTGATAACAAAAGCACGGCGTGGCATGTTTGATTTATTCTCACCGCTTCCGTGCAAGGTAAGCGGATGGTGAAAAATCGCTTCACCTGCTTTTGCCGGAACATATACAGGATTGAATTCTTGTTTCTGTTCTTCATTCAAATAATCCATTATGCCAAGAAGGTCACCTGCAAGTGAAGGTTTATCCAGCAATCCCCAATTCTGGCTTCCCGGAACATACTGCAAACAACCGTTTTCAACAGTAGCATTATCCAATGCACACCAACAGGTAAGATGTGCAACAGGTTTTGTTCTCGTCCAGTAAGAATAATCCTGATGCCAGGCAACAACACCGCCATGTTTTGCAGGCTTATAAAAAATCTGGTCATGCCAGAAACGAACGGAAACATTGCCAAGCAACTGGCTTGCAGCCATAACAAAACGTGGATTCCACAACACATCATGAAAGCCAGGTGTTATGCGCCACGCACCCAATGCATGAAAAAGAATTGTTTCAGGATTGGTTGATTCGTTGCTGTTATATTCATAAAATAACTCATTGCCTTCATAATGCACATCAGCCAATACAGCTAAATCATTTCGTAAAACATCAATTTGTGCATCATCAAGCATTTTCACGCCACCTAAAAATCCGTTAGTATTAAAGAAATCAATCTGCTCCTGGGATAATCTGTATTGCTCCCATTCTTCATTTGATTGTGGCCATTTGAACAGATCACTTACGAGGGAATGAACAGAACTAAGATCTTTTACAGGCATAGTAAATCGTTTTTTTAAAATTAAAGATTATGTTTTTATTTCTGATGTCAATTATTAGCAGTTGAATTTGTTGATTGATTAATTTAAATACCAGCAACATATTTTCATGACATCTTCGTTGTGCCGCAAACCGACAAAGGATATTCGCGAACACAAAAAATAAACTAAGTAGGTAAGCCATCACTTCATCTGCAAACATTCTGGCATCAAGATTATTCAATAATAAATTTTTCAACAATCAACTTTTATTCACCGCTAAAAAATCTTCACAGCCCTATTTGTAAAAATGAAAAATAAAATTTCATGTTTTCATTGCAGCAAAAGTTTCATCTTTACTTTTCAAAATGTAACAGATGAAAAACATTCTTACAATCGCTGCGGTTGCTATCTTATTTTGTTCTGCATTCACCACAAAAAAATCTAAATGGATATCGTTATTTGATGGAAAAACGCTCAATGGATGGAAAGTTGGCGATAATGCAAATACCTTTAATGTTCAGGATGGAATGATAGTAGTGAATGGTCGAACTGCTCATTTATTTTATAACGGCGATGTAAACAACCACAACTTTAAGAATTTTGAATTTAAGGCAGATGTTATGACAGAGCCTGGTTCTAATTCCGGCATTTATTTTCACACCCAATACCAGGAAAGCGGATGGCCATCCAAAGGTTATGAAGTGCAGGTGAATAATTCACATACTGACTGGAAACGGACCGGCAGTTTATATGACATTGTCAATGTTAAAGAAACGTATGTGAAAGACAATGAATGGTACACAGAATATATAAAAGTTCAGGGCAAAAGAGTGATAATTAAAATAAACGACACAGTTGTTGTTGATTATACTGAACCCGCAAATCCTCTGCGTCCAGAAGGTATGAAAGAGAGAGTTATTTCAAGCGGTACCTTTGCTTTACAAGGCCATGATCCAAAAAGTAAAGTGTATTTTAAAAATATTATGGTACGACCACTCGCCGATTAATTTGTTTCTGCTTATACAATTACTTTTAATAGCCCTTTCTTTTTGGAACGGGCTATTTTTTTAAAATCCATAAGAACAACTGGCTTTGTGTTTGTAACAATCTTTAAAAGTCTCTCATGAAGCGAATGCATGTTGAATCCTCAACATTAAGATCAGTCGGTTATAATGTTGATACAGAAACTCTAGAGCTGGAATTTGCAGGCGGTGATGCTTACAAATATTTTCATGTGCCTCCTTCTGTTTATCTGGAATTGATGAATTCGAATTCAAAAGGTGCATTCTTCAATAATCGTATAAAAGATGTATATGATTACGAAAAAATAACAAGTTATTTCGCCTGACCCTTTTTGCTTCCTATTAAAAAAAATATTTTGATTCACTAAAAGTTTTAGTATTTTGCATACTAAACGCCTTAGCTATGTCTTACGCTGGAAAAAACTTACGTTACTTACGCAAATTGCGTGGATGGACACAGGAAGAGTTTGCCAATAAATTAAAAATAAAACGTTCGCTAGTTGGCGCTTATGAAGAAGAAAGAGCCGAACCTCGTTTGGATGTACTGCAAAACATCTGCAACATTTTTAAACTTAGTCTGGATGAACTTTTATTAAAGGATATTACACTTGCAAAAAATGGCGGTACTTATATTGACAAACGCAGAGCCATGAAAATGGCCGCTGAAGCACAGGTGATACATTTTGTGCCGGTCAAAGCAGCAGCAGGTTATTTAGCGGGTTATGCAGATCCTGAGTTTGTAGATGAACTAAATACATTCACTTTACCTATGCTCGGAGGCGGAAATTATCGTGCTTTTGAGATTGTTGGCGATAGTATGCTGCCAACACCAAGTGGAAGTGTGATAGTTGGCGAAAAAGTGGAAGACCTTGAAGATATCAAAAGCAACAACACGTATATTGTTGTATCGAGAAATGGCGGTATTGTTTATAAAAGGATAAACCGTAATAACCGTGTAAAAAATAAAGTAACATTGGTAAGTGATAACCCCCAATACGAGCCTTATCAGTTGAATGCAGAAGATATACTTGAAGTATGGAGAGCACAAATGATCATCACCAAAGCCAATACACAACAACGCTGGGATGTTAATCAGCTTGCCGGCATGGTAAACACATTGCAGGAACAGGTAACAAGCCTCAAAAAGAAACTGAATTAATTATAAATATTTATAGCCGTTTTGAACGTATTACAATGTGCTTCCACAATCGTTTTTATCTGAGGTGAGTAACCTCCGCCCATTGCCACTGCAACCGGAATTTTATACTGATGTAATAAAGAAAACACAAATTCATCTCGTTGCCTGCATCCTTCAATAGTTACTTTTAATTTGCCGTATTTGTCTGTTTCAAGAATATCTACTCCCGATAAAAAGAAAACAAAATCAGGCTTTACTTTATCAACCAGTTTTGGTAATGTTTCTTTTAAAATGTTGAAATAGGTAGAAGTTTCGGTTCCATCTTTTAAGGGGATATCAAGATCTGATTTCTCTTTGTGAAAAGGATAATTATGCTCGCCATGCATACTAAAAGTAAATACCTTCGGATTTTGCTCAAACAACTTGGCTGTCCCGTTTCCCTGGTGTACATCAAGATCAATGATAAGAATTTGTTTCACTTCTTTTTTATGCAACAGGTAGTTAGCTGCAACCGCCATATCATTCAATAAACAAAAACCTTCTCCCCTGTCTGCAAAAGCATGATGCGTTCCGCCGGCAACATTTAAAGCAACTCCTTTTTGCATGGCATAATAACAGCAATTAATTGTTCCCTGTGTAATAATTACTTCTCGTTGCGTTAATTGCGGGGATTGCGGAAAACCAATCCGCCTTTGTTCAGATGCCGTAAGTGTTTGATGAATAAGTTTATCGAAATAGATTTTATCGTGGGTTAATAAAATGGTTTCCTCGCTGCAAGGCGAAGGTTCAAACAAAGCGTCGTTTGTGATAACACCCTCATGCAGCAGTTGCGCGGGAATTAACTCATATTTCAGCATGGGGAAACGATGACCTTCAGGAAGTGGATGCGAATAGATGGGATTATAAGCGATGCGCACAATATCATCTTTCGTGGCTGTTCTGTTTCTTTTCAATGCAACTAAATTTGTCTCCACTGCTTCTTACTTTTTTTGTTAAAGCTAAAGCCTAATCTTAAACAATAATTTTCGCAAATTTTTACTTTGTTTTTCCCTTCATCACTTTTTATAAAAAGCATTCATTTAAATAAGTACATTTAGTAAGCAAACCGATGTATGTCAATTTACTCCCTTGTATTCAACTATCATAATACAACCTATCATTTTACTGCTAAATATTTAGGGAATGATTTGTATAAGGTTTTATTTTTAAATTCTGTTGATCGTGAGTTTTTGATTCCACAGAAGTTTATTATCAATGCAAATCATACTTTGATCTTTCTTCCTGAAGAACCCAATGCTGTGTTTTATGTATCACTGAATGCTTTGGACTTTTTGAGAAGTCTTGCTGCTTCTTTGAAAGAATATTTTATGGAATATGTGTAGGAATTATTCAGCCGAATAGAAGAACGTGTTGCAACATTGATGTGATAAGGTGTGGATAAAAACAAATATCTGTGTAACTTCAGCATTTACTTTTGCAGTATTTGTTAATCGTTTGCTCAGGAGGAGGATGAAAGTGTAATGAAAATAACACAATCAACATTAGATAAGCTTGAAGACCTTGTAAACGAATCGGGTTACATCGTTCGTTATGAAAGAGGCACTTTTCAAAGTGGCTGGTGCCTGCTCGAGCATAAGAGAATAATTGTGTTGAATAAGTTTCTGGATGTGGAAGGCCGCATTAACACATTAGCTGAACTTATTCCGCAACTGCAAATAGATTTTGACAAATTAACACACGAAAGCCAGAACCTTTACGAAAGTTTAATAAAAAAATCAAACACCCAGACAAGTTAAACTGTTCTGCTGCTCGTTCGAAAAACATGCCTTAGTTTTGATACGTGTCTTATCCTAAGCTAACCATAACATTTCTTGGAACAGGAACCAGTACAGGTATCCCCATGATAGGCTGCAGTTGTGAAGTATGCGCTTCAACAGATGCAAAAGATAAACGTCTTCGCAGCAGTATTCTTGTTCAATCTGATAACACTACTATTGTTGTTGATACAACGCCTGATTTTCGTTGGCAAATGCTGCGCATCAACAACAAAAAATTAGATGCGGTTTTGTTTACGCATCCGCATAAAGATCATGTTGCGGGATTGGATGATGTTCGTGCGTATAATTTTTTCCAGCACCAGCCAATGGATGTATATGCTAACTCTCTTACACAAGAAACGCTGATGAGCGAATTTGCTTATGCATTCGCAGAAAAAAAGTACCCTGGTGTTCCTCAATTGAATTTGATAACGATTGATGAAACACCTTTTACCATTGGCGATATTCCTGTAACTCCATTTGTTGTGTGGCATTATAAAATGCCTGTGTACGGTTTTCGTTTTGGTGATTTTACGTATATTACAGATGCCAATCGAATAGAAGATCATGAAAAGGAATTAATAAAAGGTTCGAAAGTTATTGTGCTGAATGCATTGCGTAAGGAAAATCATATTTCACATTTTTCATTGGAACAGGCAATAGACCTGGTGAAAGAACTGCAGATACCCGAAGCTTATTTTACGCACATCAGTCACCAGTTAGGCAGGCACGAAGTGGTGAGCAAATTACTTCCTCCGAATATTCATTTGGCTTATGATGGTTTGCAGATAAGCATCTGATTTCCCTCTTTATATAACCCTAAACATTTTATTATGAACCGTACTTCCTGGAAAGACTATTTCACTTTCTCAAAGAAAGAAAGAGTTGCTGTTGTAATACTCCTGGTAATTATTTTTACTACCGTTATTCTTCCCTTTTTTATACGAGGGGATGAATCGAAACCCGTATCAAATGAACAATTAAAGCAACAAATAGCGCAGTTAAGAAGTGACAATAACCAGGACACAGATGCTCATAAAGAGGAAATTGAAACAGTAAGTTTTCAATCCGCTCTCAATAATAAAACAGAAACAAAAGCATCCATTTTATTTGATTTTGATCCGAATACAATTAATGAAGAAGGATGGAGAAAATTAGGTGTTCCTGATAAAACTATTCAAACCATCCTGCACTATTGCAGTAAAGGAGGACGTTTTAAACAACCTGAGGACATCCGTAAAATTTATGGATTAAAGGAAGAAAAAGCAAATGAATTAATTCCTTATATAAAAATCAAAACGAAAATCATTACTGATCACAAGCCAGAAGGGATACCACAACAAAAAACAGAAACGACAAAAATTGAATCTCATAAAAAGATAGAAACAATTGATATCAACACAGCTACAGTTGAACAATGGAAAGCTTTACCAATGATTGGTGATGTACTAAGCAATCGCATTGTAAAATTCAGAAATAAGATAGGCGGTTTTAAAAGCATTGAACAAGTAAAACAAACGTATGGATTAAGTGATTCTGCATTTGAAATTATCCGGCCCTATTTGAGGATAGATGGAAAAGAATAATTTTTCTCAGCGAAAGCACAAATATTTTTGTGTTTAGCGGGGTTAAAAAGATTTTCTGGCCATTTGAGTTCTTTGAGAGAATTATTACTTCTGAAAAAGTTTTTTGGACAACCAATGACTGAGAACTGCACTTCCTGCACCAACAACAGCACCGCCAATAACGTCGCTTGCATAATGTTCACCGAGATATAATCTTGAATAACCAACGCCTGCAGCCCAGGCATAAGCGGGCACAACAACATACCATTTTTTAAATTCAAGTGACAAAGTTGTTGCTGTAGCGAAAGCCGTTGAAGTATGTCCGGAGGGGAAAGAGGCATCTGTCTCTATTTGATAAGGATGAATAATGCCGGGGTATTTTTCATAAGGCCGTTGACGATCAATAGTGTACTTTAAACCTTGTGTAACAATGGTGTTAATAGCAAGCGAGCCAACTGCCTCCCAGCCTTTTAATTTCAATTGTTTATTATTTTGAAGATAACCTGTTGCAAGCAAGACAACAGGCGAAGCAAGACTAACCGGGTAAACAGATTTTGAAAATGTTTTCATTACAAAACTGTTGGGTTTATCAGGGTTTGCATTCTTCACAATATTGATATCCCAATTTTGCGCATAACTGCTTTGAACAAACAAAAAGCATGTTAGTACAACAAACATGCTTTTAAATCTTACCGTTAGTAATTTCATTAGTATTTATTTTAACCAAGATTGGCGATACTTTCTTCCAGTGTTTTTATTCTTGCATTTGCATCGGCTTGCTTTTTTCTTTCAAGTTCAACAACTTCAGGTTTCGCATTTTGAACAAACCTTTCGTTGCTGAGTTTTTTCACTACACTTTCAAGAAACTTTTTTTGATAATCAAGATCTTTAAGAAGATCATCTTTTAAGGCATCGCTATTAAGTTGTTGTGGTGCTTCAATAAAAAATTTATCTTTTTCTACCGCAACAACAATGGGATTATTTACACTTTCTGAAACATAATTTATTTCTTCTGCATTTACCTGTTTCGCAAGAATAGTTTCAATTGCTTTGTATATTGCTTTAGAAGAAGTTTGAACAGAAAGTTTGATAGCTTCTTTTGGTTTAAGTTGATTCTTGTTTCTTGCATCACGTAAAGCGGTGATAACATTTTTCAATAAAATACCTTCATTCAAAATGTTTTCATCAACACTTTTTATAGGTTCAAATTGCTTTACCACAAGATCATCATTTCTTTCTTTCAATAAATGATAAATCTCTTCTGTAACGAACGGCATGAAAGGATGCAGCAACTGCATCAATTGCTCGAAATAAGACACTGTTTTTTCAAAAACTTCCGCTTCTATCGGTTGCTCAAAACCTGGCTTTATCCATTCGAGATACCAACTACAGAAATCATCCCAGATCAATGAATAAATGGTTTTCAAAGCTTCACTCAACCTGAACTGACTAAATAAATTTTGCACCTCTTTTCTTACTTCATTCAGCCTGTTCTCAAACCAGTTAACAGCAAAGTTATCAGTTAGCGGTTGCGAGCCGTTAGTTGTCTGTCTTACCTCCCACATCTTCACCAACTTCAAAGCATTCCATAATTTATTATTGAAGTTGCGGCCTTGTTCCAAAGCAGCTTCATCGAACAACAAATCATTACCGGCTGGCGAAGAAATCATAATGCCAAAGCGAACGGAATCTGCGCCATATTTATCAATCAATTCAAGCAGGTCAGGACTATTGCCCAAGCTCTTGCTCATTTTTCTGCCTTGTTTATCCCGCACCATCCCAGTGAAATAAACATCGCTGAAAGGTTTCTGATGCTCGAAATGCATGCCGGCCATTATCATTCTTGCAACCCAAAAGAAAATGATATCCTGGCCGGTAACCAAAACCGAAGTAGGATAGTAATATTTGAAATCTTTATTATCCGGTTGCGTGATGCCGTGAAAAACTTGCATTGGCCAAAGCCAGGAAGAAAACCAGGTATCAAGAACATCTTCATCGCGTTTCAGTTGACCGTTAACGTTTGACTGTTGTTCCTTTGCTTCTTCTTCGCTTTCCGCTACATAAACATTTCCTTCTTTATCATACCATGCCGGTATTTGTTGTCCCCACCATAACTGCCTGCTGATGCACCAGTCTTTTACATTCTCCAGCCAGTATTTATAAGTAGCTAAAAATTTGTCGCCGGGATGTATTTTAATGTCACCGCTTATAACTGCATCCAATGCAGGACCAGCCAGTTCTTTCATCTTCAAAAACCATTGGGTAGAGATACGTGGTTCAACAACTGCATTGGTTCGTTGAGAATAACCTAATCTTGTAGCATATTCTTCTTCTTTCACAAGCAAGCCTTCTGCCTTCAGTTGCTCAACAACCTTCTTTCTTGCTTCAAAGCGATCCATACCTACATACACTTGCGCAGCCTGGCTTAAAGTTCCATCTTCATTTAAAGTATTAATTACTTCAAGATTATTTTTAAGACCGATGTTATAATCGTTAATATCATGTGCTGGTGTAACTTTCAAAACACCGGTTCCAAAAGAAGGATCAATGTATTCATCGGTGATGACAGGCACTTCACGATTTACCAAAGGAACAATTACTTTTTTCCCTATCAAACTTGAATAGCGCTCATCATTGGGATTTACGCAAACAGCGGTATCGCCCATAATAGTTTCAGGACGTTGGGTTGCGATGATGAGGTAGTTAATCGCTGACCGTTTACCGTCCACAGTATCGAGTTCATAAGCCGTCGGTTGTCGATTGTCTGTTGTCGGTTGACTATAATCTATAACTTTATACTTCACATAATAAAGTTTTCCAATCACATCTTTATACTCTACTTCTTCATCGCTCAAAGCTGTTTTTGCAGCGGGATCCCAGTTGATCATTCTTGCACCACGATAAATTAATCCTTCCTTATATAACTTAACAAACACTTTTATAACTGCCTTATAGTAGTGCTCGTCCATTGTAAACGTCACACGATTCCAGTCAACACTGCAACCCAGTTTTTCTATCTGGTTATAAATAATATTGCCATATTTTTCTTTCCATTCAAAAGCATATTTCAAAAATTCTTCACGGCTAAGTTTGTTTTTGTCAATGCCTTTTTCCTTCAGCATTTGCACAACTTTTGCTTCGGTTGCAATAGAGGCATGATCACTTCCCGGCACCCAACAAGCGTTGAAGCCGCTCATTCTTGCTTTGCGCACCAAAATATCCTGCACCGTTTCATTCAATGTATGCCCCATGTGCAGCACGCCTGTTACATTTGGCGGAGGAATAACTACGGTGTAAGGTTTTCTTTCATCAGGCGTACTGTTGAAATAACCTTTATTCATCCAGTGTTTATACCATTTATCTTCAACTGCAGAAGGATCGTAATTTTTACTCAACTCCATATAAGAAAAACATTTTTCGGGCTGCAAAAGTAATCATTAAACAGGCAGGTTAAATTAAGATAATAAAAAAGGCTGCTTCGTTTTACAGAAACAGCCTTTGTAAAATATTGCGTATTATTACCAGAACATCATCTTCGTGTCCCAGGCAAATTTAGAAATGGGCAGTCGCGCATTTGTTCTCTGCTTATCGCAACAATAATCATCATCCGCCAATGTTTTTTTAGAATCGCTGTCCTTTGAAAGTGGCAAACTGAGAGAAACGGATTTGTTCAGCTTTTTTTCTGCAGACCGCAGAACATTGTAATCGCTGTTACAGCTCATTAAAACAAATGCAGTAAAAATAACAATTAGCAGGGGTCGCATAAAATCGGTTTGATAATGTAAAGATGACCTTCACTTTCCAATCGCTGCTTTATCCTATCATTAATTTTATAACGAAGATCGAAATAGAAAGTTACATGTAATAGTAAAAAAAATTTAAGTGCCGGTTTTTAGGAAAACTTTACGATTTTGAGATAAAATCCTAGATCAGTATTTTGAAAAACATGTTTAAGGCCTATAAAAGCTGGTATAATCATTTACCTGTTCGTAAACAAGCAGGCGTTTATTTATTGATGCATCGGGGTATTTTGTTTGTATTTTATATTTTAAGGAATACCCTAATTCCTGGAGGCGAATCACATTCGCTAACCTATTATTTTCTCCATTCTGCCTGGAGTGCATTTCTTATAACCGGTTTTTTTAATATAGATAAATTCATGACTTTATTCAGGAAAAACAGATCTAAAAAACAGAATGCCGTTAATAACACTATTTTTGAAAAACAATGATCAACCGTTTCAAAATTTGGTACAATAACCTTTCTACCCGAAAGCAGATTTGGATTGATTTTTTATTTAATTGGCTTATATGGTTTCCTGCTTCATGGGGTGAAGATTGGTTTACTGAAAAACAACATTCCCTCACTTACCATATTTTTCATTCTATTTTGATGGCCTTTTTGATGAGTGCTCTTTTTAATTGGGGCAAATTCAAATCTTTCTTTAAGAAGAATTGGCGATAGGAAAAACGAAGTAAGAGATTCTGGCAAAAACACCATTAGTGTAGATAATTAATAATAGTATTTACCACAAAAGAAGGATCACTGTCATAATGATGACCACCGGGAATAATGAGTTTATGGATGTTGGGAATAGTTAACGAGCTTGTATTTAATCCCCCTTCTTCTTTTTCACCTGCAATGATAAGAAGCGGAATGCCGGTGATCTTATTTATTTCCTCCGGAATATTACTTGAACCCTTATTGTTTCTTCCTAAAAGCTCCGTTACATGAACCGTAAAATCTGTATGTGTTGAAGGTGACATTAACACCATATATTTTGTATCAACCTGCAATCTTTTTGGAAGCCTGTTGAAAATAAAAGGCATTACATCTGCACCAAATGAATAACCAATTAACACAAAACGTTTACGGTTATATGTTTTTTGTGCGTATTCAATTACCTGTATTGCATCTGCTGCGGCTTGTTCAGGTGTTTTCGTACGCCAGAAATATTTAAGTGAATTGAAAGAAACAATATTATACCCTTTTGAATTTAATTGTTTTGCAAAACTTGTCGAGAAAGAATTAAAGCCTCCGTCACCTGTATAATAAACTATCACCGGTTTTGATGTATCATTTGTTGAAGCAGCATAAGTTGCCAAAGGCAAACCGGCGACAGGTGTGGCTTGCTGCGCTTTAACTGAAAAGCTTGTCATTAAAAAAATTATAACCAAACTTCTTACACTCATCTTTCCTTCTTTTTTGTTACAGGCTGCATCACTTTGTTTAAAACTGATGGCAATTGAACAAGATCGAAATCATTTTCATAAACAAGGTATTTGTTCACCCATTGCGTTGCATACTTTTCTTTAAAATCACGCAAGCCCTGATAATTCCTGAAACGTTTTATTTTTTCATAAGCATATTTAACTACTCGTTCAGCAGTGTTATCAGGAATATCAATTCCTGACATCGGCACTAATCCAAAGTTTAAATATTGAAACTTTTTATCCTTCGCATATTTTATCAGTTCAACAATCAATGCGTCCATGCATCCGCCCGGAGCATCGTTTGTTTTTCTTATCATATCGTAAGTGCATTCGTAAGGCCGGTAATCGGGAACAATGTTTAAAAAGCCCACTATTTTTCCTTCAGCATCACTTGCTATAATAATATCATGTTTACGTACTTCATCCCAGTTGAACATACCCTGCGAAAAAATAGACTCTTCCATGTCATACGCTTCGAGCCATTCATCCGAAACTTGTTGCAAAGCTTGCAGTAACACGCCTTTTTGCGGTGCAACGCATACTTCCACTTTATAACCTTTCTTATTCAAACTGTTCAATCCATTACGCAATGATTTTTTATCCTTACCTACGAGTGTGAATTTATCAAGATCAAGTATTCCCTCCTGTCCTATCAATAATTTCTTTTTGTTCATTGTTTGAAAAA
>JAEZRL010000154.1 GCA_023440945.1 Bacteroidota bacterium | reverse complement strand
CGTGGAACTACTTCTGCCCACATTGCCCGTGCCGCACTGGAAAGTATTGCTTTTCAAACACGGGATGTATTAAAAGCAATGGAATCAGACTCGGGAATAACCATCCAGGAATTGCGCGTGGATGGTGGTGCAACAGTTAATAATGTATTGATGCAGATACAGGCGGATGTTTTAGACGCAAAAGTTGTACGTCCCGCAATTACAGAAACAACTGCAATGGGTGCTGCTTATTTAGCTGGTTTAGCGATAGGTTATTGGCAGAATGTGGATGAAATACAAAAGCAATGGAAGATAGAACGCTGCTTTGAACCACAAAATAGTTTCAATATGAAGTCTGCCATCAAAGGTTGGGAGAAGGCGATAAATGCAGCCTTAGCTTCTGCAGAAAATTAGAATATTCTTTCCCGGAAATTATTACAAAACAAACAGTTTGTTAACCTACACGTAACAGTCATGAATGAATTTGCCGCCGAATTAATAGGCACTATGTTTTTGATTCTTTTAGGCAATGGAGTAGTTGCAAATGTTGTGCTCAAAAATACAAAAGGGTATAATGCAGGATGGATAGTAATAACTACAGGATGGGCACTTGCAGTTTTTGTTGGAGTGGTAATAGCTACGCCTTATAGTGGAGCACATTTAAATCCTGCTGTAACCATTGGATTGGCGATTGCCGGAAAATTTCAGTGGAGTAAAGTATTACTATTCATTGTTGCGCAATTAATTGGTTCGATGCTGGGTGCGTTTTTAGTTTGGCTCATATATCATGATCACTTTGACGCCACTCAGGATCCCGGTTCTAAGCTTGCTGTTTTTTGTACAGCTCCTGCCATGCGGAATTTGTTATTCAATTTCCTCAGTGAAGTGACGGGCACTTTTGTGCTCATCTTCGTGATTTTTTATTTTACCAATGCTGAAATAACGGATGCTAAAACGCCTATTGGCTTAGGTTCACTTGGCGCTATACCCGTTGCGTTTTTAGTTTGGGCTATCGGTCTTTCTTTGGGCGGAACTACGGGTTATGCTATTAACCCTGCAAGAGATTTTGGTCCCCGCATTGCTCACTCCATCTTACCTATAAAACATAAGGGAAAAAGCGATTGGAAGTATGCATGGGTGCCGATCATGGGTCCTTTCGTAGGTGCTGCGCTAGCTGCTATCGTTTATCTTTTGCTTACACCTGATGCCATAAAAATTTAACCTTAATAAAATGATACCAACGGTAAAAAAACTTGCTTATTTATTTCTTGCATTGAGTTTAGTGGCGGGTTTACCAGCATGTAAATCTTCAAGAGCGATTACGAGTACGACAAAGGAATATCCACCCTTTTTTAAAGTAGGTCATCGCGGAACACGTGGACTTATGCCAGAAAATACCATTCCGGCAATGAAAAAAGGAATTGAAGCCGGAGCAAACACGATCGAATTTGATGTACATATTTCCAAAGATGGAGAAGTTGTGGTTTATCACGATGCTTCTTTCAATCCAGATTATACGCTTTTACCCAATGGTGATACCATACCAAAAGCAGAGAGAAAAAAGTATACTTTTTATCAGATGAATTATGCGGATATAAAGCCTTTCATTATCGGCACTAAAGACTATCCGCAATTTCCGCAACAGCAGCGTCTTGCTTCTTATGCGCCTTTGCTTTCCGAATTGATAGATTCAGTTGAAGCTTATACAAAATCAAATAATCTTTCCCCTGTTTATTATTTATTGGAGATAAAATCAAGTGAGAAGACGGATGGCTTTGAGCAACCGGATCCTCAAACTTATATTAAAATTTTGATGGCTGTATTGAAGTCAAAAAACCTGGGGAAGCGATTAATTATCCAATCTTTCGACATGCGACCGCTCCAGGTGTTACATCGTGAATATCCTGGAATAGCACTTGGTTTTTTAACAGGCGATAAAAAAACAAGTTTTGAAGAAAACCTGCAGGCACTTGGTTTTGTACCTGTTTTTTATAATCCCGAATACCACATGGTGACAGCTGAACTGGTAAAAAAATGCCATGACAAAGGAATCAGGATTGAACCATGGACAGTAGAGACAGTTGATGAGATGAAACATCTTAAATCATTAGGCGTAGATGGTATCATAACTGATTATCCCAACTTATTCGAGCAACTGCAAAAATGATTCAGCTTTTAATCATTTCTATAAAAAACTCACTTAAACACAAACTATGAAACCAATTAGACCTCAACGATTACAAGTGGTAAGGCATCTTCTTAGGATGGTTGTTTGTCTTGCTCTTATTGTGTTTTTTAAACAACCGGTCGCCGCGCAGCAGGTAACCGTTACGGGTAAAGTTGTTTCCGCAACCGACCAAACGCCTTTATTGGGTGTAAGCGTAAGTGTTTCCGGAACCACACATGGCACAACTACAGATAACAATGGAAATTTTAGCATTGTTGCAAATACCGGCAGCACACTCACGTTTTCGACGGTAGGTTATTTTCCAAAAGAAGTTAAAGTAACAGGAGCTTCTCTTGGCACAATCCCTCTTGAAGTAGAAGTACAGGCTTTAGATTCTGTTGTTGTAGTTGGTTATGGTACACAAAAGAAGGTGAACCTTACGGGTGCAATTACCACAATTGATATGACTGATAAAGAAGGGCAGCCGCTCACTAATGTAAGTAATGCACTACATGGTGCACCAGGCTTATTTGTTAACCTGGGAAACAGTCAACCGGGAGTGGATCGTGCTACTATCCGCATCCGTGGAATGGGAACTTTAAATAATAATGATCCTTTGATTTTAGTGGATGGGATTGAATATTCTATGGATGAATTAAATCCAAACGATATTGAAAGCATTTCCGTGCTTAAAGATGCTTCTGCAGCAATTTATGGATCAAGGGCCGCTAATGGAGTTATCCTTGTAACAACAAAAAAAGGAAAAGGTGCTTCTAAAGTAAACTATAATTTCTATACAGGTGTACAAAACCCTACTGTTATGCCTGATGCAATCTGGGATCCTATTGCATATATGAAACTAAAAAACCAGGCATTAGAGAATATAGGCAAGGTGCACGATTATTCTGACGCAGAAATCAGCGAATATGAACAAGGAATGAAAACTGATCCCTTTACTTATCCTGCCAGCGATTGGTTTGATATTGCGCTTGACAACGGTATGATCCAAAAACATGACGTAAGTGTTTCGGGTAGCAGTGATAAATACCAATACCGGGTTTCACTTGGTTATTTGGACCGAAAAGGTATCATCATCGGTCCCAACGACCAGGAAAAAAAATATTCACTGGGAGTTAATGCCAGCATGAAAGTTAGCAAACGATTGAAAGTAGGCTTAACACTTGATGGCTACTATCGCCATTACAACGAGCCATACTATAATAGCTTTTGGCAGTATTTAACACGTACCTTACCCATACTTACCGACACCTTGAAAGATGGTCGCTATGGAAATTCCTGGCTTCGCACGCCGGGCCGTAATAACTGGGAAAATCCGAGAATGATTGCTGAAACGGGTTTTGCAAAAAAAGTAGTAAATCGTTTTCTTGCTACGGTGTTTGGTGATTACCAGCTTCCTTTTAATATTACTTATCATGCAAAGTTTGGCGCTGATAAATACGATGGACTTTTAGAAAACTTTACACCGCAGGTTCAAACCTTTAATCCTAAAACCGGAGCACCTATCAATTGGAACAGTCCCTCTACTGCTCCACGTTCAAGGGGAATTGATTATAATGATCTCAATATTCATTTTTATCATACGCTTGACTGGGATAAAACATTTGCCGGAGCTCACAACCTGAATGTTATGGTTGGAGGCAGTTATGATGATTTTGATAGCCGGTCTTTTTCCAGCGGATCGTATGGTTATCTTGATGGAACGCTTACGGCTATAAGTGCAGGCTCACTTCCATATGAAGGTTATATCAGCGGTAGTTCAGAAGAAGATGTGTTGATATCTTATTTTGGAAGATTGAATTATGATTTCAAAGGAAAATACCTGCTGGAAGGAACATTTCGTTATGATGGATCTTCCCGTTTTGCAGATGGAAAACGTTGGGGTTTCTATCCTGCGGTATCTGCCGGATGGCGCATTGATAAAGAATCATTTTTTCATCTAACAAATGTATTTGACCTTTTGAAACTGCGTGCTTCTTATGGCGAACTGGGAAACCAGGCTGTAGCATTGTATAGTTATCAAAACTCGATCAATCTTGGGCAAGATTATAGTTTTGGCGGAGCCTTATCTTCCGGCGCTGCTGCAACAGCTTACAGTGATCCAAATACATCATGGGAAACAACTACGACCTACAATGTAGGACTAGATGCGAACCTGTTTAGGAACCGTGTTAGTTTCAGCGCGGATGTTTATAAAAAATATACAACCGATATTCTTCGTGTAGTAAATATTCCTGACCAGATCGGCCTGACAGGACCAAGCAGGAATGTGGGCACTGTTCAAAATACCGGTGTAGAGCTTACGTTAGGATATAGTAACAATATCGGGGATTTTAATTACAGCTTTAACGGTAATGTGTCATACAACAGAAATAAGGTAGTTGATCTGCATGGTGAAATTTTATATGGCTTCAATACCAACCTTGCTACCATCACACAAGCAGGCTATCCCGTTAATTCATATTTTATTTATGATGCTATCGGCATTTTTCAAAGTGATGATGAAGTGGCAAAGAGTCCGTTTCAAAGTGCTACAACCACCGCCGGAGATTTAAAATATCGCGATGTTAACGGAGACAATAAAATTACCAGCGACGATCGTGTAATTATATCAACCTCCACACAAATACCTAAATACACTTTTGGCTTTGGTGTTGACCTTGGTTATAAAGGATTTTCTTTAAATGCTTTTTTCCAGGGCGTTGCCGGATTAAAGATATATCCTACAGCAAACCTTGCATTCCCATTCAACAATGGTGCAAATGCAACATGGGAATGGGTGACAGATTCCTGGACACCGGAACGCACAAATGCACGTCTTCCCCAGGTTACGCCAAGCGATGTGGATGATGATAATTACCAGGCTTCTGATTTTTGGTTGCAGGACGGTTCTTATTTAAGGATGAAGAACATTCAGTTGAGTTATTCACTGCCTTCAAAATGGTTATCCGTGATAAAGATCAGCCGGGCCTCTATATACGTGAATGCAGAAAACATTCTTACGTTTTCAAAATATAAAGGATTTGATCCTGAATCAATTCTCAATGCAAGCACGATATATCATTATCCTATGCTAAAAACTATTAGTGGTGGTGTTAATATCACATTTTGATCTTAAGAGATGATAATATGGAATGAGCTATAAAAGTTTCGGATTATTCATCAAATCAGTGATGAAATTTTCTATGGTAAATTCCCCCTGCAAATAAAAATAAAAAATATTCAGATGAAAAATACGTCAATTATAATGGGACTGTTCGTTGTTCTTCTGGCAGCGGTCAGTTGTAACAAAGAAGTGTTGGATACACAGCCAACAGATAAGTATAATGAAGGAAATTTCTGGGAATCAGAGCAAGCTGTAGCAGCGGCATTATCAGGCTGTTATAACCCGCTTACAATGGATGGCTTGTTTGGGGGTGAAGCTACGCCGCTTTGGGAAGAGACAGCCACACCAAATGCTTATAATTACAGTAATTCAATGGGCTTTAATTTAATCGCGGAAGGCCGCCAGCAATCTAGTAACAGCGGCATCATAGCCCAGCGCTGGCACGACAGTTATGTAGGTATTGGACGTTGTAACACCTTCCTTGCGAATGTTGATAAAGTGGAAATGAGTGAAAGTACCAAAACCCGTATGAAGGGTGAAGCCCATTTTTTACGCAGCTTGTATTATTTTATGCTCGAGAATTATTATGGTGATGTTCCGTTGATTTTAGATCAACCCGATCCGAATACACAGGCAGATCTTCCACGCACACCAAGGGAAGAAGTAGTAGCTCAAATTTTAAAAGATCTGGATAGCGCCGCGTTAGTTTTACCGGCAAAATATTCCGGCGGTGATGTCGGACGGGCAACCAAAGGTGCAGCACTGGCATTAAAGGCTCGTGTTTTATTGTACGAGGCAAGTCCTTTATTCAATCTCTCAAATGATGTAACAAAATGGAAAGCCGCGGCTGACGCTGCAAAAGTGGTCATCGATTTTACAGAAGCAGGTTATGGATTATTTGATGATTACCGTGGTTTATTCCTTCCGCAGAATGAGAATAATAAAGAGGTGATCTTCGATGTACAGTATATTTTCCCCGGGCTTGGTACTTCTTTCGATCTTATCGGAAAACAGTACAATACAAATGCCCCTTTGCTCGACCTGGCACAGGCTTATCGCATGAATAATGGCTTGCCAATCACTGATCCGGCTTCAGGGTATGATCCTGCCAAACCTTATGCTAACAGGGACCCCCGCCTGTATGCCACCATATTTTTTCCGGGTGATACTTTAATGGAAGTGCCTGTTACGGACGAACGTTTTGCTGTAACCGGTTTCGGTATGAAAAAATATACCATTTATGATAAAGGGCCTGCTCCCACAGGGCAATCAGATCTTAAAGGCGGACAATCAGAAACAAATTATATCATCCTGCGTTATGCAGACGTTCTATTGATGTATGCTGAAGCATTAAATGAAGCTTCCGGTCCTTCAGCAGATGTGTATAATGCGCTTAACCAGGTAAGGCAGCGGCCAAGTGTGAACATGCCTGTAATTGATCCTGCTGTTACACCATATTCACAGGCAGAATTGCGTGAAATCATTCATTATGAAAGAAGAATTGAATTTGCAGGTGAAGGATATTATTATAACGATATACGCCGTTGGAAGACTGCAGAATCTGTATTAAATGCTCCGATCAGAACGTATGATGGAAGCCAGATTGAAGTAAGAACATTTAATCCTGCACGGGACTATTTTTGGCCGATTCCACTAACACAAACAGATTTAAATCCGGCTTTAGAACAAAATTCAGGCTACTAGTTTCTTTATTGTTTCCAGAATAAGAGAACGGAGAATAAAACTTTGTTCTCTTATTTCAGTTTGCAGAGCTTATACTTTACCTTTTTGTTTGCAACAAATGAAAGCTTTTCAAATAATCATCTTAATCTTTCAACCTCCATTTCATGAAAACAAAAATCATTTCTGTTTTTATTCTTACTGCTTTCGCAATTTGCGCTTATGCACAACAGCCAAAGTGGGACAGCACTTATCGTCCTGACAGTTATCTCCTTAAAGCAGGACAGTATAAAGATTATCCTGATAAAGCAACAGATATTATTTTTTTAGGCAACAGCATAACTTACGGAACCAACTGGAATGAATTACTGCAATTACCCGAAGCTCGAAACAGAGGTATTTCAGGCGATATAACATTTGGTGTACTGGAACGTTTGGATGAAGTGATAGAAGGTCAACCTGCCAAAGTTTTTATTCTTATCGGGATAAATGATATTTCTAGAAATATCCCGGACAGTATCATACTAAGTAATGATAAAAAGATCGTTGAGCGCATTAAAGCAGGTTCGCCTCAAACAAAAATCTATTTTCAAACACTGATGCCTGTAAACGGCACATTTAACAAGTTTAAGAATCATTATAATAAAGACGAACATATTCTTGCTGTTAATGAAGGATTGAAAAAGCTGGCTCAGGAAGAAAACATTACTTTAATTGATCTGTATCCGCATTTTTTGGATAATGAAAACCGACTGAAAAAAGAATATACGTTTGATGGTCTTCATCCGAATGCTGCAGGTTATGAAGTGTGGAAGCAAATTTTGCTGCCGTATGTAAAGGATTAGATAAAGCTCCGATCCCTATTTTTTCGAAAAGGAAAATCAACTAACATTTAATCTTATTTTATTCCGCTTGTGAATATCAATGTCTTTTGTAATTGCATTGTAATGATAAGAAGAGGGAAATTGTAAATAAAAAAGCGGTAATGCAGTTACAGTCAAGATTTCATCGTTTACGAAAAAGAATTGGGAGAATGAAATGCGTACCCGTGAACATTTCTGAACGACCCGCATATTTCCTTATTTTTGTTTAAAGACTATTTTTATGACGACAAAAAAAATCTTACCCTTACTAATTGTGATCTTGTTTTCTGTGGCTTGCAAAAAGAAACCCTTAAGTGTACCCGTAGAGTTTAAATCAACAACGTATACAACTTTAGGACCTTACGATAGTACCGGGAAACCTGAGTATTTATTAACTCCACGGGATGAAATTTCCTCCAATATGTTGACGTATATTACCAACACATTGCCGGAACTTACAGACCTTAGAACGACACACCCGGAGTTACTTAACAATCCTGAAATTGGTGACATTACCATTACCCAGCCTTCAGATGTAG